>JAYUWA010000115.1:0-7028 GCA_043753795.1 Bacteroidota bacterium
ATTTTCAAGTGTTTTCTGGAAAGTAGTCCCCATTCCTTGTGAACCATATGCATCGATCAAAATGTAGATTTTCACACCGCGATTAACAGCCTTGATCAGGGCATCTGCAATTTTTTTCCCGGTCTCGTCTTCATTAAAAATATAGGTCTGAAGATGAATTTCAGCCGAAGCCGAATCTATGATCTGAACCAGATTGTCATAATATTCTTGGCCACTTTGTATCCACTCAATCGAATGATTTGACGTATAAGGCTTATTAAAATTTCTCCGGATCGATCGGCTTTTCATATACTATTTCAAGGAAATCCAAAGGTAAGATTATAACATGAAAACGCCCTTTTCAAGCCATAAATAAATTTTTTAACTTCAAAAAAATACTACATTTGTATGGTTTTCACCCCAAAATATTATGCAAAACGAAGATCAGCTATTTACTCAGCTTCTGTCAATTTTCTATTCGTCAGCAATGGTTGCGCTCGGCAAATTAAAGAACCCTTCAACTGATAAGATTGAAAGGAACCTCGATCAAGCCCAGAATTCAATCGAAATGCTCGAAGTCATAAAAAATAAAACAGCAGGAAACCTCTCAGCGCAACAATCCAGGATGCTTGAGAGTATACTGACTGATCTTAGGTTGAATTTCGTAGACGAAAAGAAGAAAGATACATTACCTCAATAAATCCAATCGAACTATCATACTATGGATTCACAAGAAATCAATAAAGCAGATTACCAGGAACAAGGCCCCAAAAAGGGAATTGTAATTATTGTTATTACCATTTTATTGGGAACTAATGGCCTACTGCTTTGGCAATTTTTTGATAAAAAGAACCATCTCGATCAGGCCAATCAGACTATTGTGACTACAACGGCTGAAAAGGATGCTTTGCAGGTTCAATTGAATCAATTTAAAGTTGAATTTGAAAAATTAAAAACAGATAATTCTACATTACAAAACCAGCTTACCGAAAAGGATGAGCAGATCAAAGCAAAAGTTGCCGAGATCCAGAAGTTGATTTTTCTCGGAGGCCCTGCTCAAATTGCCCGGGCAAAGGCTGAACTGGCCAAGCTCAAAGAAATGAATGATGTGTATACGATTCAGATTGATTCCATCAATAAAGTAAATGCTCAGTTACTTGCTGCAAATGATTCTTTGAACAGCAATCTTTCTCAGGAGCGATCAAAAAATAACAGTCTTTCCTCAGAGAACAATCGCCTATACAGTAAGGTTTCTGCCGGGTCTATCTTGAAGGCAATCGATGTAAAAACAGAAGGTTTCCGGTTCAAAAGTAATGGCGATGAAGTAATGACCAATAAGGCTAAGCAGGTTCAGAAACTTCGCACTAAATTTTTACTCGCTGAAAATCGTGTGATCGATAATGGTCCGATTGATATCTTTATCAGAGTTCTTGGTCCTGATGGCGAAGTGATGAAGTCAACCAATAACGAAACCTTCAAGGCCAATAATCAGGACCTGGTGTATACAGTAAAACAAACTGTTGAATATACCAATTCAGATACTCCTGTAGATATCGCTTTAGCAAAAGGTTCCTCTTTCGTTAAAGGAAATTATAATGTAGAAATTTATCATAGTGGAGTGATGATTGGGAAATCTAAGATTGAATTGAAATAAACGATCCCTATTCAATGAGACTTTTATACATATTTATTTTTATTCATTTTACTTTTTCAGCGAATGCACAATTAAATGGTGTTAGAATCTATTACAGTTCTGGTATAGATCTGGACATTTCAGATTTAATGGTTACATCAGATTCAAATGTAATTGCATTAGCCCATACAACTGTTATCCAGCAAAATGCCGCTGCGTCCATCCTAAAGACCGATTCAAATGGGGCTATAGACTGGCAGATACATAAGCTTATCAATTTTACCTCCTGGGTAAAAGGAGTAACCTATTCCGATGGGAGTTTTATTGTTGGATTAACTAATAGCGCTTCATCACCTAATTATGTCACTGTAGCGAAGTTTGATGTTGCGGGAAGCATAATATGGCAACGCAAACTCAATTTTCTGGCATTACAGTATATTACTTCAATCTGTGAGGGAAGTAACAATTCTGTATTAGTAACCGGGCGAACTAAACACGTTTCATCATCGATAAATGATTTCTGGACTGCACAAATAGATTCAAGCGGAGTACTTTTAAATTCGCATCAATATCATCTTCCGGTAGCGGGATTCCATACTTGGCCATCCAATATGATTGCAGTAGATGGAGGGGCCATAGCCCTTGGTAGGTATGCCAGTATACCTGCAACAACAAGCTATCCTGTAATTTTTAAATTTGATAGTACCGGAGCATTGATATGGAATAAAATATACCGGGATATGACTATTTCTCCATTCCCCTGTTATGTTGAAGAAAACAGTACCGGTGAATTATTTTTTTATTTCGGTTTTAAGTCAGATACAATATTTTTATGGAAAACAAATTCAACGGGAAATTCAATTTGGTTAAAACAATTTAATTATACAGGTGCATCAGGTGGAAATTTTTTAATTAAGCAAAATGATGAAATTATTGTAATGAATAATTTATCTGATTTTAATGGTACTGGAGTAAACTTTATTGCACTTGATGGAAATTGCAATGTGTTAAGAAGTCATTATTATCCGGATTATTATGGAAGAAGTTGTGCGGAATTGCCGGATGGACGTATTGTTTTTGCAGGTTATACTAACACATTTGACAGCCAGATTCTCGGCTTTCTGGGACCCTCAGAACAGTTGTCCTGTGCAATTTCTACTCAAAACTTTTCTTTAATTGATATTCAGAATTCCTTACCTGATTCTGTTATATTTAACGATGTAAATCAGGGCACAGATCAGCAAGGCTACCTTATTCACTATCCTTTATTTATTTACGACTCAATTTTTTGTCGATTGGATTCAAGTGTTGCAATAGAAAACATTTCTTTATTTAATACTGAATTTTATTTTTCATCAGAGCACTCAACTCTATTCTTAAAATCTGATTTTTATTCTGAAATGGATTTTAAATTTTATGATCTGAATGGAAAACTCATTCATACAATCGACGATCAAACTATTATCAGAGGAACAAACGCAATACCGGTAAACTGTAATTTCATTGCAGGAATGTATTTAATATCGGCTGATGGGGAGAATTTTCATAAGGTATTGAAGATACTCATACCTTAATACCAAGGCCGGGCAAAGTTGAAGTCAGTAAAATTATAACTAAGGTTTTTGTGCCCCTTTGGCCTTACAGCAATATCTGATATTGGTTAGGAAATTTTAAAATGTTGACTGACGCCCGGCACAGCATTCATCAGATTTTTCTCTGATTAAAAATAAAGAATGAACTTTATTTTTAATCAGAAAGGAACAACCCGCATAATTGCAGAAAATTTTATACTAGTGCTTTAAGACCTGTAACTTTTTTAAAAATATTACAAGTTTATATTGTCAGAAGAACGCCCTGAACTGTACACCACCGGTATGAACAGTTTTTGAATCCTGCAGTTTTCTTCCCTCATAATTCAGGCTTAGTTGCATGTAGGAACTTATGTTTCTTTGAACAGATAGATTCCAGATAAAATTTTCACCGGGTTTGAAGCCTTCCAGCATTTCATAAGCAAGCAAACTTGATTGCAGCGCATTGAACTTTACTTTCACATAACTGATCTTACCTGTTATTGTTCCTGAATTTACTGTAGTGAATTTGGATTCCAGATTTAGTTTATTTAGAAAGGCCCGCTCTCTTTCTTCGCCAATTGTATTTCGTTTTTCACTGTAGCGATAGGAGAAAGAAAGCCGAAATGAATTACCCGGTTGAAATGATAGTTTTGGCTCAAATGCATTTGAAAAAATGTGATAGTCTCTCGTCGAAAAGAAATCTGATGTATTGACCTTCTCTCCGTTTTCGTAATTGTTACTCAACAAAAATTCTCGATTCAAGTTCCATCTGATATTAAATATCCTGCTTCTGTTAAGACGCGATTCAAATCCATTACTCAGCAATGCTTTGTTACGGATTTCCTGGATCGTAAAATCAAAGCCGTAAACAGCGCTATTCCTATTGTAGTAAATCGTATTCCTGAAACTTGCAGTATTGGCAATAAGAGATGTATCTGTAAGTTTTAATGAGAATGGATTCAAAGAAGATAGTAATGTTTCGTCCTTTGTCTTTTTATCAAAACTCACAGAAAGCTGATCGGTGAAACGATGAATGAACTTTTCTTTGCCTTGAAATGAACTGGATTTTCCTGCCGGTGTAATAGTCAGTACTTCGCTGAACCTATTGCTTCTTGTGATCACATAATCATTCGTTGGAACAAAAACTCTGATGAACTTTGCATCACTTTGAAAGGCCGCCGGCGCAAATTCATCGAGATCTTTTACTCCGTTGCCATTATAATCTTCAAGGTATGCATACACTCCTTGCCCTGCAGGAACTTCCAGATAATAGTAATCCTGCTTCCGTTCCTGTCCTGTCCCAACTTCATAGTAGGTAGTTGCTGTCAGGATGCCTTTGAACAGACTAACAAAGTGATCAATTCTATTCAGTAAAGTTTTAGTAGGTTCAATTTGTACCAATGCAGAATCAGCAGAAGTTAACTTCCGGTATGTCGTAGTTGTTCTTAATGTATGTTTTTGATTTGTTGAAAAATCAGTTGTTAATGAAAGCTCTTGCGCTAAAGTTGAGTTTTTGAAACCTTCACCAACAGGAAGCTGATCGGTCCTTTGTTTTGCAACCAAACTCGCCTTTGCCTTCGTGCTATCCAGCGTATTGAGGAATGCCTGAATCTCATTAAATGAATAACTCGAAGCAGAAAGTGTGTCACTGTTTTTCAGAAGGAATTTGTTACGTTCACTGCTTTCGCGCACACCTAACCGTAGTTTCCATATCGGTCTTGAAAGTTCTGTTGTGTGTCGAATGAAATTTGTTTTCGTCAGTAATCCCGTAGTATTCAATAAGCTTGCATCTGAAATAAGATCAAATTTTTTCCATGTTGCTTTTGTAGATTCAGAATGCATCAAGCCATTGTATGCGCTTCCTTTTAAATAAGTCTTGATCTGGTAAGTCACACTTAGAGCTTCGGGTTTAGAAAGAGTGGTTTGAAGTGCCCCGATGTTTTCGTCGTTGTAAATTGATGTTGTGCCCAAGTTCCAGTCACGCTCAAATTCTACATTTCTATATCTGTCAATTGCTTTAAAATTCTTGCTTATGAATTCATAATTCAGTGCGCTGTTCAATCGCCAGCCTTTCAATGTATCCTGACTTAACTGAACAAGATTTTTATAAATTATTTTCGCTGCATATCCGGCATCATTCTTTTTGTCGAGTGAAGAAAATAGATTCACATCATAATTGCTCAATGCTCCTTCAAATTGAATACTGTTTCTGGAATCCAGAATAAGTTCACCGCCGGCAGTTACCATTTGTTGTTTCTTCGGTGTAACAAGCAATGAGACCGGAGCATAATTTCCTTGTGAAATTCCGTTAATAGGCTCAACCCATTTAAAGACTCTTCCATTTGCTGAATTGGATGTCTGTATATAATCACCTCTGTTATTTCCTACTTCGCTGAAATTTACTTGCCAGTATGCACTGTCTGCACTTGTAGAATAAACGAAAACGGAATATGTTCCCGAACCGGTAATTGTATCGATCTTCTGATATAGTACAACGCTGCTGTTGAATTCCACACTATCAGCAGTTGGATAAAATGCATTCTGAATACTATCACCAACAGAAGCAAGCAGCGATTTTTTTGCACTATCAAGTTCAGCATTCAAAGCCTGGTTTTTACTATCCTGTTCAGAGTATAAATTGAGGTGTAACTTCAACCTTTGACTTTCATATTCAGAGTTAAATGTGATCAGAGAGCGGGCATAGTTCTTATCTGAATATTCAAACTCAATCACAACTCTTGAATCTTTTGTAATGATTCTTTTCGTTGTGAATGTTAGTTCAGCAGTATTATAATCGATTGTGTAATCGCTTTGTAGTCCTCTTTGTAAAAGCTGTCCGTCGAGATAAATTTTTTCTGTTCCTGCTAATATGATAATAAAGGCTTCTCCATTGGCTCCAAGTAAACGATATGGACCTTGGTTTCCTTCTGAAGTTGCAATTGTATTTCTTGCAAGTTTACCTTTGCTGACGGCAAGTCCACCACCGATCCTTACAAGTTGTTTTTTTGTTGTATCAATATCAATGATTGAAGTAAATGCAGCGCCTTGTCCCTTCTTATAATAGTTCATGAAGTATCCGGTTGGTTTTTTCAATTCGAAATCACCGGCAATGAGTTTGTTTTTTGCATTGGAGATCTGAATAAATACTTTGTCGAAATCCTGCAGTTGCTGTGTATTTCCTTCAGGTTGAATTGGAATATTCTCATCGGTTATTGCGGCTAGTATTTCAACATCTTCATTCAGTTTCCCGGAGAGCTGAAGATTCAAACTCGAGTTAACAAAAACATCCTGATTATTCCCAAATGTTACCCCTCTGGAAATGCTTCCACTTCGCGTCAGACCTGTGAGTCGAAATAATTCAGGTTCTCTGGATTTTGCTGTATAGTAAAATGGAAGGGATGCATTCGTACTGATTATGGCAGTGTTTTTATGAGAGACCTCTTTGGAAAACAAAAAGGAGAATGCGCGATATTTAACAATGAGGGAATCTCCGTTAATTTTTTTGTAGGCCTCTGAATCCTTATTCCACCTCAATATGGAATGGATGAAATCGAAAGTGTAAGCAGCAGTGTCAACTTGTTGATCTGCATTGTACATCCGAAAGGATCCGGGAGCTATCGAAAAGGAGTCGATCTGAATACTATCCGGCACAATGGAAATAGTCCGCATTCTCAGGTTACTCAGGTTTTGCCCAAAAGCGACTGAAATGAAAAACGAAAACAAGACTACAAGGCTAAACCGCATCCAAGGCACTTTTGATTGCGTAAATTTAACGGTTCCGTTGAATTCAGAGGCTTTTTGGGGAATTAGATATTAACGGAATAGGGGCTAATGTATTGATGAGA
>JAYUWA010000116.1:0-2263 GCA_043753795.1 Bacteroidota bacterium
GGATTTGCAGGTGTATTTCCTCTGCCCACAAATTTATTCCTACTCGTTTCATAAGACACTTCTTCCACCTGAACACCATTAGCACATAACATGTGGAACATATATGGCGGATGTTCACTCACAGAGCGTGGACGACGGGTGCAAATAATGGCATTATTTGAGTCCTGAATTTCTGTCTGTACAAACAAATTGCTGTAAGCCGGTGCCATTGCATCAGATGCAGCAGAAGCAAGTACAACTTCCGAGTAACTTGTGATCTCTAATGTCCGAACTTGGTCTGAGTGATTTGAAAGATTCAATCTTCGCATTTCAATATCATCTTCCGGAGAAACAACAATTTCTGTATGTGTTTCAATCCGATTCAATGAACCTCTGAAATCGGCACGACTTTGAGAAAACGCTACTTCATAATTGTTAACCTTTCTCAAACTAGGTTGAAATGTTGCTGACCAGAAAACATCGTTATCAAGATCTCTTATGTAACAGAAATTTCCCCAATTGTCACAGGTTGCATCTTCACGCCATCTAGTTACAGCCATATCTTTCCAACAGCTATATCCACCACCTGAATTTGTCACCATCACATGATACCTGCCATTAGATAATAACTGCACTTCAGGAATAGGAGTATTAGGAGTTTTTAATACTCTGACTTCAGTGCCATCTTTAGCATAATTCTTTTCTGAGGTTGGAGCGGTATGTGCATAATGAGATGTCGCTTTTGGAATTCTCTCCTGAAGAAGTAAAAGACTTGCTTTGAATCTTGGTTCAGCTTCAAACCTTCTTTGCATCGGTTGATTCAACAGCAGATAAGCAAACGAAAGCAAGCTCATTCCCTGGTGATGTGCCATGTATGAATAAATAATTGCATTCGTTTGTCCCCGCGGTAAACGGGCCGGTGTATAATCAATTGCTTCATAAAAACCATAGTCCCCTTCAAATCCTTCTCTTGTCATTAACTCAAGATTCTTACACGCTTTTTCCGGTTCAACCATTAATGCCATAGCAGTAGCGTAAGGAGCAACAACTAAGTCTTCTCCTAATCCCCTTTTCAGACCAAGCCCCGGCGTGCCAAAAGCATGGTACTGATAATTTGAATTTACGTCAGTAAGATTGTAACCGGATTCAGAATTTCCCCAAGGTACCCCTCTTTGATTTCCGTATTCGATCTGTCTTGCGACAGATGTTTTATAGGTTCTGTCCAGTAAGGTATTCTCATAATTCGGCATTATAAGAAGCGGCATCAAATATTCAAACATTGAACCGCTCCAAGAAAGCAATACCGGCTTTCGTCCCGGATTTGAAACCAATCTCCCAAGAGCAAACCAGCTTTCTTCAGGAATTTTACCTTGTGCAATTCCAACAAATGTTGCAAGACGACTTTCAGAAGCGAGCATATCATAATAACTTGGATCAAGTTGATACTCGTCAGGTTTGTAGCCAATAGTAAATAATTTTTTTGTTTTTTCATGAAGGAAATCCCACTCAATATTTGATAGTTCATCACACTCAAATATCTGATCATCTATCATCGAAATTCTCGCATCTGCTAGGTTTCCAGATTCTTCCAATGCAATAAGGAACGAGTCGAGCCAGGCATTTTCTGCGGATGAAGCTTCAGTTCGTTTTGCTTTTATTTCTCTAGGCAGATAAATCGAAATTTTAGATATCTCCACCAATGATGGATTTTTTATTTCAATCAGATTACTGAAATTTTCTGGTGCCGTACTCAATAGATACCATGGTTTTAACACATCCATATTTTCCTGAACTCCAGATATCTGATCGGACAAAATTGTCTTCCACCAATCTCCATAAGTATTTCCTGCGAAATTTATTGCTGCAATGGCATCTTTAAATTTGGACGCAAGATCTTTCAGGCGAAGCATATTTTCATAAACTGAAAGTTCAGGTGAATTGATTGCATTTTCAACAGCTTGTCTGAAAGGATTGAATTTATCTTTATCATTCGAATCAATTCTTTCAAGTAATACCAAAAGAGTATCGCGTAATCCTATATATATTTTTACATCAAAAATTTTCTGGTCAAGAATTTCAAGAAACCCTTGACGAAGAGTGAGCAAATGTCCGACAAGATTTCCATTATCTACTGTGGAAATATACTTTGGCATAAGTGGATCTAAAGAAACTGTACCATACCAATTGTAAAGGTGCCCATTGTGTTTAGGCAAGATGTTCAAAGTATCAAAAGTGTGTTGAGTTCTTGCAAGCATTCTGCTGACTGACATATAACCAAAATCGA
>JAYUWA010000117.1:0-7022 GCA_043753795.1 Bacteroidota bacterium
ACTAAAAACAGCCCGGCATGAACAGCAACCGATAAAATCATCGAGCGGGAACGGATGTTCGCATTCATATTTTATTTCTTAGATGTTTGTGTTGCTAAAACCATCTTGATCTTTAACCGGTTTCCGATATCTAGCAAGTCAACAAGATTTTGCACTTGTACTGTTTTATCAACTTTCAATAATGCAGTCGGATCAGGTTGACCTGCGATCATTGATGTCAATGTAGCCTCGAGTTCATCCTGTGTAACGGGTGTATTGTTCACTGCATACTGCAGATCTTCCGTGACTGATATTGTAAGTGGATGTTTGAATCCTTGATTACTGCTACTTGCATTCGGCAACAAGAGTTTCAACACATTGGGTGTTGCTAAAGTTGAAGTGATCAGAAAGAACAGCAAAAGGAAAAACATAATGTCATTCAATGAAGCGGAAAACACTTCAGTTGTAGCACGACTTCTTCGTCTTAAATTCATGACTTTTTGTTTTTATATTATCCCTTAACAGGCTCTTCTAATAAATCGATAAACTCAACAGCATTTACTTCCATTTTATTGATCACTCTGTCGATCATAAATGTCAGGTAGTGATATGCAGCATAAGCAATCATACCAACCAACAATCCGGATGCTGACGAAATCATTTTAACGTAAAGTCCGCCGGAAATAGTATTGATTTCCAAACTATTTTGCTGAGCGATCTGATAGAAGATCTTGATTACTCCGAAGATCGTTCCAAGGAAACCAAACATCGGTGCGATACCTGAAATGGAATTAAGAATGTTCATGTTCTTTTCCATCTTGAAGATCTCAAGTTTACCTACGTTCTCTATAGCACTTTCAATTTCTTTCACCGGTTTTCCCAAACGCATAATTCCTTTCTCAATCATTCTTGATACTGGAGTGTTTGTATTTCTACAAAGTGCTTTTGCTGCTTCAATGTTTCCGCTATGAACATAATCGCGGATCTGATTCATAAAATTCCTGTCTACTTTGGATAGTCTACGGATCGTAAAATATCTTTCGAAGAAAATATAGAATGCAGCAATTGAAAGTATAGCGATCGGTATTAAAATCGGCCCGCCCTTTTCTGCCATTTCCCACAGCGAAATTGATTGCTCAACGGGTGGTGTCATCATCGTCGCTGCTTTGTTTAAACTGTCAGCAGCCATCGTGCCTGTCTGTGTAATCTGTAAGATAAATCCTGTCATAGAATGCTATTTGAGTAGCTAGCAAAAGTACTGAGAACCTTCCCCTGCCTACTTGCTCTACTCTGTATTTTTAAACATTAGTTTGTTAGTCAAACGAAATCTAAAAACGCTTATTGAACGAGGTTGAAATTGACCGGAAGAATCATCTTTGTATTGACTTGTTCATTGCCAACCTGACCCGGAATCCACTTTGGTGACTTTTCTAAAACAGCCATAACAGATTCTTCCATTCCAAAGCCGGCTTTCTTAATAAATTCGATTTCGACCAGATTTCCCTCTTTATCGATCACAAATGAAACAAAAAGCTTCGCACTTATTCCTTCTCTTTTTGCAGCTTCCGGAAAACTCATGTGTCTCGAAAGGTATTTGTAAAAACCATCCATTCCGCCGGGAAACATTGGTTGCTTATCTACAACAGCGCTACTTACAACTACCGGATGTGCTCCATTTCCATTTCCCACCATAGCAGTATTGATAAAAGTACTCGTCTGTTCTCCTCCCGGCTCACTTCCTGAAATTGGTCGGATTGGTTCTGGTGGAACAGGTGGATCCAATGGCTTAACTGCTGGTTCAATTGGACCCTTTACCATTTGGAAAGCATTTGGATCAATTGGTGTTGATGGCGGAGCAATCGTTCGTATTTTCTTAAGCGGCTTAATCGGTGCTTCAATGGTATTCGGCTCAATTACATATTCCTTTGTAAGGTCGAAGGTCGAAGTTTCTTTAAAAACAATTTCCGGAATGTCAGGTCTGTTGATCCAGAAGATCATGAACGCAATAAATGAAAGTGATCCCAATCCAATAAAAAAAGCTTTCATCAAATTTACTTCGTAATTTACTCTTAACTCATAGGCGCCATACGCCTTGTTGCGGTTTTCGAAGATCAGATCTTCGTAAGGAAAGCGAGTTCTGTTCATAACGTTTGATTTTAAGACATGAGTGTCGGATCATATTTTTCCATAAATCGAATCTTAAAGAACTAAGACAAATAACAATGCATAGTCAAAAACTTACATAACCGATTGGCACGGCACCAACAAGATTTTATTATATTGCCACCTCATTCAAGACCTCCACATGAAAAAAGTTCTACTGTTAATGGCTTTCGTTTTTTCAATTCAGACGATCTCGGCTCAATTGAAAGTTACATTTCCTGCTAAAGACGGATTAAAAGTCACCGCAGACTGGTACCCTGTGAGCAGCGATTTGCCTGTGATCTTACTTTGTCATCAGGACAATGCCAGCAGAGGAGAATATATTGAAACTGCACTTCGCCTGAACAAGTTTGGATTTAACTGCCTTGCTGTTGACCAAAGAGTGGGGACAACAGTTAACGGTGTTGCTAATGAAACTGCAGAAGCTGCTAAAGCAAAACAACAAAAGCCGGTCTATGAAGATACGGAACAGGATATCATTGCTGCTGTTGATTTTCTTTTTGAAAAATATAAAAAACCAATTATTATCGTAGGAAGTAGTTATTCAGCATCACTGGCATTGAAAATTGCTGCCACGAACAATAAAATCATGGCTGCAGCAGTTTTTAGTCCTGGAGAATATTTCGCTGATAAAAATTATGTTGGAAATAGCATCAGAACATTATTGAAACCGGTGTTTGCTTCATCATCAAAAACAGAAGCAAATGCTGTAACTGAATTATTGAAAGATGTAAACTCCCGTTTGAAAATTCAGTACTTACCGAATTCACTGGGTGAGCATGGGTCAAAAGTTTTATGGCAGACAACTCCGGGCAATCAGGAGTACTGGATCGCTTTCATGAGCTATCTCGACAAACTGAAAAAGATGTCCAATTAATAATCGTTATGCATTTCATTTCAAAGAGTATTTTTTTTTGTTGCCTAATCCTTTGCGGATCAACACTCTTTGCACAGAAAAGTCTGACAACTGTTGGCATTCAGTACAAACCAATTTTCCCGATTGACTTTCTTGGTACCGGTCCGCTGACCAATGATTTCAGTGGTGTTCAATTTAAAAATCAACTGACTTCCGGCTTTAGCTTTGGGCTTATCATCCGACATCAATTTACCAATGTAATTGCAGTAGAAGGTGGGATCAATTATGTTAAAAGAAAATTTGATCTGACTTTCACTGATGGCGACTTTGAAGGAAATTCTCAATTCAGAATTATCGGTTATGAAATTCCACTTACAGCAATGTTCTTTACGCGTGTGAGTGAAAATATTTATGTCAACGGTGCATTAGGTCCGGCATGCGACATGTTTGCAAGCAGTATTTTAACCTACGACGATTATTTCACACACGTAGCTTCACGAAAACAAGTTTTCAATCCGGCGATAAATGGAAATGTTGGATTTGAATATCGAACAAAGAACAGTGGAACAATCTATCTTGGTGCTTCCTACCACCGGCCATTTTCATATATCTATGTTGACAAAGCCCGCTATACATACAGAGGTAAAGATGTCGGAGCGGTGAATTTTATTGTGGGAAGTTATTTGACTGTTGATCTCAGGTATTATTTTCAAGAGGAGAAGAAAAAGAAGTAAGTAATGGAATGAAGTGGAATGAAGTAAAATGAAGTAAAATGAAGTGGAATGAAGTGGAATGAAGTGGAATGAAGTGAAAAATAAAAAATTGGATAAAAGCCAAATGGAAAGTCTTCAAAAAAATAAACACTGAGAACACAAGTTCACAAAAGTACACGGAACAATTCCGTGCTCTTATTGTGAACTTGTGTTCTTAGTGTTGAATTTTTAACACTCGAATTACGAATTACAAAAAAATGGAAAACAAAATGGAAAACAAAATCACAGTAACAGGAACCGGACCATACATGGTTACAGGTACAATCACATTAACTGATGCAGACGGAAATCAGATCGAGAAAAAAGAAACTTTCGCTCTTTGCCGTTGTGGACACAGTTCGAACAAACCATTTTGCGATGGAAAACATCGTACCAATACAGACTGGTTAAATCAAAAATAATAAATGACAATTCACAATTTGATAAGTAAAAGAAAAAGCATCCGTGCTTTCTCTGAACGCAAGATCGACGATGAAACAATGATCAGTCTTTTCGAAGCTGCACGTTGGGCACCGTCATCGGCAAATGAACAACCGTGGCGTTTTATTCTTGCCCGTAAGCAGGATAAAGAAGCCTTTGCAAAAATGCAGGAATGTCTGAATGAAGGAAATAAGATCTGGGCGAAAGATGCAGCAGCATTGATCGTAACGATTGCTAAAAAACATTTTTCTTTCAATGAAAAGTCAAATGTGTATTCATGGCATGACGTAGGACTTGCAACTGCAATGTTATCAGTGCAAGCGACAGAATTGAATTTGTTTCTGCATCAGATGGGTGGATTTAATTCTGCAAAAGCGAAAGAAGAATTTCAAATTCCCGATGAATACGAAGCAGTGAGTATTATTGCAGTAGGTTACGAAGGAAATCCTGAAGCCTTGCCGGAGAATCTCCGTGCAAGAGAAGTTGGCGAAAGAAAACGCAAAGCATTGTCTGAACTTGTTTTCGCTGCTAACTTTGGCGAAGAAAATGAATTATTCAAAACAGAATAAACAAATAAGAAAGGAATAAAAAAATGAAAACCATTTTTCACGCAGCTTCATCACGCGGACATGCTGATCACGGCTGGTTAAATGCACATCACAGTTTTAGTTTCGCGAGTTGGTATGATCCTTCACGTGTAAATTTCGGAATGCTTCGTGTTCTGAACGACGACATCGTTGCCGGTGGCCAGGGGTTCGGAACGCATCCGCACAACGACATGGAAATTATTACCATCATATTGAAAGGTGCTCTTCAGCACAAAGACAATATGGGAAATGGCTCCGTGATCAAACCGGGCGATGTTCAGGTTATGAGTGCAGGTACAGGAGTTATGCATTCGGAATTTAATCCTTCGAAAGACGAAGCGACTAATCTGTTTCAACTCTGGATCTTTCCTAAAGAAAAAGGAATCAAGCCGGGTTATGATCAGCGGACATTTGATGTTGCTGACAGGAAAAACAAGATTCAAACGGTAGTTTCCGGATTCAAGACTGGCGATGAACTTTACATTCATCAGGATGCTGCCATTTCATTATCTGATCTTGACAAAGGAACCGACCTGAAATATGCCCTGAAATCAAAAGATAATGGTGCTTACATCATGGTAATAAACGGTGCTGTTGAAATTGATGGTCAAAAACTTCAACAACGTGATGCCATTGGTGTCTGGGAAAGTGAAAATGTTTCCATAAAAGCAACAGAGAATGCAGAAATTATTATCATTGAAGTTCCAATGAACTAAATGAAAAATGGAGTTAGAGAAAGAAATAAATCAGAAGAAGTTTCGCAGTGAAAGCCATAAGCTCATGGTCAATATTATTTATACGTTCAATTGGTTGAATGGACAACAAAGTGATTTTTTAAAACCATTCGACATCACCTACCAGCAGTTCAATGTGCTCCGCATTTTACGCGGACAACAAATGCAACCTGCAAGTATCAAACTCATCCGCGAACGAATGCTCGACAAAATGAGTGACGCTTCCCGCATAGTAGAAAAACTCCGCATGAAAGGCCTGGTCGAGCGACACATTTGTCAGCACGACCGCCGTTCATGTCAGGTTTTCATCACACAAAAAGGAATGGACTTGTTAAGTGAAATTGATACTAATGAAGGAAAGCAAACTGATCTGATGATTGCGCTTTCTGAAACGGAGAAGGTGGAGTTGAATTTGTTGTTGGATAAATTAAGAGGGTGATTTTTTAAAAATAAATAAAAAGCCTGCCGAAAAATATCCGGCAGGCTTTTTATTTATCTCGAAATTTTTTGCGTTTTAGCAACAAACAATTCCCGTTAATTTTTAAAAAAATACCCAACTCCTGCTGACTACAATTAAAATGTGCAATGCAATCATGCGCGACCTCTCCGAGGTCGTGGCGTGTGTGCTATATTTTCTTTTCTACCGATATTTGATCCCGCTGGGATCGGGGTTTTGTAACACTTTTCAAAAATAATTTTCTAACCTTTTATAAAAAAAGAAATTGCAACTTTCACTAATTTATTATTTAGAATTCATGTTATTGTTGAAATTAACTTTTAATTATAAATCTAAAATTCGAAACATCATTACCTAATCATGTGCGACCTCTTCGAGGTCGGGGTTTGGTGGATTTCTTTTTTTTCTACAAATGTGTGACCCTTGCAGGGTCAGCGTTTCGTGCATGTCACTTCTATAAAATTAATTTTTTAATCTTATCTTATAAAATGAATTGGCAACTGCTTCATCTGTTTCATTTCTTAAAATAATTGTGTCATTTGAATACAGAATTTTAGTTTGCATTTTAATAGGATTTGGATTGATCGTATTAATGTATATTCCAATAGAATCGCAAGCTGAATTCATATACCATTTACCATAAACTGTATCCCAGGGAGTGAATGAAATATAAGTGCCATCTTCTATGAAAGACTTTATTTCAACAAATTGTTCTGTATATTGAGTCTTCGTGCCCATTTTTAAACCTATATATTCCCATGCTCCTACAATCCACTCACATGAAATAATAAATACTGCGATTAACTTTATCATCATTTTAATTTTTAGAATTCAAAGTTTGCTAATTTTAAAAATCTAATAAATTTATTTTACATAAATTACTCTATAAGTTTTGATTTTATCATTTGTTACAACTTTAATAAGAAAAACACCTTCAGAAAAAGAAGATAAATCAATTGTATTTAAACTATTAGTCGTTTGAATATCTTTTATTACTTCAATTCCATATGAATTAAACACAAAAATTTTCTTTAAAGATTCATTATCATTAAA
>JAYUWA010000118.1:0-2262 GCA_043753795.1 Bacteroidota bacterium
TCGAACAGTTTGCATTTATTATTTCTCATAATCTACGCGCTCCAACTGCTAACATCATTGGATTTTCTGAAAACCTTTTGAATGAAACTCTGACTCCTGTAGAAGAAAAAGAATTTTTAAAAGGGTTGACAATTTCGGTAAACCGACTTGATGGAGTTATCAAGGATCTGAATAAAATTATTCAAACACGCCGTGAAACGGATGGCAAAAAGGAAATGATTTCTTTTCCTGCTTTGGTGAAAGACATTTCAATAAGTATAGAAAATGTAATTGCGAAAAATAATGTAAAGTTCATAACTGATTTTTCTGAGATCTCTGAGTTCTACTCTTTGAAAGGTTATCTGCACAGTATCTTTTTCAACCTGATCAGTAATAGTATCAAATACAGAAAACCAACGATTGAACCAGTGATTGAGATCCGAAGTAAATTCCTTAACGGAAATATCATATTGATCTTTCAGGATAATGGTTTAGGTATAGACCTGAAAACTAAAGGAGACAAGATCTTTGGATTGTATAAAAGATTTCATTCACATGTCGAAGGAAAAGGGCTTGGTCTCTTTATGGTTAAAACACAAATAGAAGCACTTGGAGCTACAATAAATATTTCAAGTGAACCAAACAAAGGAACAATGTTTACGATTGAATTTCAATCACAAAACAAAAAAAATGAAAGCAACGATTAAACAATTTTTAATTGTCGATGATGATCCACAAAACAATTCGCTATCCAGATTAGCTATCAGAAAGATAATGGGCAATGTCCCGGTCACCGATTTTGAAATTCCGGAATCCGGTTTAGAATATATTGAAAAAGAATTTCAACTTATTACACCAAATGAAAAAACAATTTTATTGCTTGATATCAATATGCCGACTATGACCGGTTGGGAATTTCTTGAAGCGTTTGAAAATTTCAATGACAAGATCAAAGGACATTTTCAAATCTATTTGCTCTCTTCTTCTGTAGACCCTTCCGACATAGAAAGGGCAAGATCAAATTCTCTGGTTGCAGATTTTATTGAAAAGCCTTTGAATAAGGAGGCTTTGGAGAGGATGCTTGTTCTTAGCGATAAATAAAACACTGAGCACTGAGTTCACAATGAGACCACGGAATGGAGTCGTACCCTGTTATACATTTATTAATTAATTCTGCGAATTTTCGTTAAAGCTCATCATCCAGTTGACTCCGAATTTGTCTTCACACATTCCGAAATAATCGCCCCAGAATGTTTTGTTCATCGGCATCGTTACTTTGCCACCTTTAGACAGTCCATTGAAAATTTTATCTGCTTCATCTTTTGATTGGAACGCTTCTTGGCAATTTCCATCATAATTAAGGTAAACATTTACTGAAGCCATTGTGCTGATTTTTTGAGTTAGGGATTCAAAAATAGCAATCAATTCAGGAAAAGCAAACTTAATTATGATTGCATCGAGACCTTCTGCCCTACATAAAGTAGTAGTAATATCATGCAAAAAATGCTCATCAAAATACATCCTCTTACACTTAGGGTAAAAAAAACAACAATTTTTACTCGATTATAAATGAAAAAAACAAATATTTCCCGGGAATGCAATTTGCAATACATGAAATAAAAACCAAATATGAAAAAATCAGCCAATATTCTGTTTGTGGCAATTGTCGCAACTTTTTTCTTTGCCTGCGGGTCAAGCAATCAGGACAGTGTCGAACAAGCTAATGAAATGAACGACGATAAAGATACATCGGGTTCTGTAATGACAATAGATGATAACGATGCAAAATTCCTTGTGGAAGCAAGTGATGCAAGTATGATGGTAATTGAAGCCGGAAATCTCGCTCAGCAAAAAAGCACAAATAAAAGCGTAATTGATTTCGCAAAAATGATGGTTACTGATCATACTAGTGCGAACACTGAAATTCAATCTGTAGCTTCTATGAAAAGCGTAACCATGCCAACTTCTATGAGCGAAGAGCATATGAAGAAAGTGAATGACCTTCGTGAAAAATCAGGAAGAGATTTTGATAAAGATTATATGTCGATGATGGTTAGCGGACATAAAGGAGTTGTAGGAGATTTTGAAAAAATGTCAACTGACTCTAAAGATGATGCTATCCGAGGACTAGCTGCTAAACTACTTCCAACTCTACGGTCACATCATGAAACATCGGTGAAAATCGAAGACGAAGTGAAAAAATAATTTGTTAAGATTGTTTAGTTATATTACGAATGGTTTAAGTTGCTTATTACATCTTAAACCATTCGCTTTTTTCTCTTT
>JAYUWA010000119.1:0-2259 GCA_043753795.1 Bacteroidota bacterium
TCTATTTATATGAAATAGAATCACCCACTGAAAAACTAAACGGTTACATAATTAAAAATTAATTTAATTAGCCAACAGGAGAAGATCCTGTTGGCTTTACTTTTTTAGGATTAAAAAATTATTTCTCTCCATTATTCTTTTATTTGGTTCTAGTGCGCAAGCACAAAAGCATGATCAAAACTGGACGTTGGGTTATTATGGTGCTGGATCTCCTCCGTATAATCAAAGATTGAAAATTAAATTTTCACCGCAATTAGAAGTAGATAGTTTCATTTCAAATATGGATTTTTTCATTTCAAATGGGGCGATTTCAAATTCCGTTGGTGAACTTTTATTCTATACAAACGGTGGTCATATTGCCGACATCACCGGTGACACTATGTTTAATGGTAGAGATTTGAATATGAGTAATTGCAGTACTACTTATGCGCCTACCGGAATTCCTGTACCGCAAAGCGTGATCATTCTTCCAGCTCCTGCAGATACAAATATTTTTTTTCTTTTTCACTTAACTTGTGACCTTGATTCAAGTCCATTGGGCGAGCCTAGAAGGTTAATGTATTCGACAGTTGATATGCGGTTAAACGGTGGACTTGGAGCAGTGGTTCAAAAGAATGTTCCAATATTCTATGACCAACTTGCTTATGGTTTGATGACATCTTGTAAACACGGGAACGGAAATGACTGGTGGATTCTTGTCCCGCAGTATCAGACTAATGTATATCATCGAATACTTTTGACAGCGTCTGGAATAATTGCAGATACGATACAGCATGGTTCAACTCATCCTGGTCAGTCTCACCCAAATCAGGCTGTCTTTTCACCAAATGGTGAATGGTATTGCAGATATGATGTGAACACCGGTATGTCGCTGATGGAATTTGATCGATGTACAGGAACATTATCCAATGAATTATTTAAACCTGCAAGCTACTTTCCAAACACCAATCTCTTCAGTGGTGGTTGCGAATTTTCTGCAAGTTCTCGATTTGTTTATATCACTTCGATAATGCAGATAAACCAATTTGACTTATCAGCAACAGATATCTTGAATTCACAAGTCACCGTCGCTGAGATTGATACATTCAATTGCCCTTTCAACGTGAATTTCACTTGGCCAACACTTGCACCCGATGGAAAAATTTATGTTAACTCTTCAGCAGGAAATTATTGTATCTCATATATTGATCAGCCTGATTCACCCGGAGTTGCGTGCAATGTAGTAAAGCATGGATTGACATTTCCTATTTCAATTGCTAATCTCTCTGCTTTCCCGAATAATCCCAATTTCAGATTAGGTTCAAAGGATTGTTTAACCGGCGTTTCTGAAACAGAGAAAAGTAATGTAGAAGTTTATCCGAATCCTGCTAGTGGTTTTATTCGAATCAAAATTAAATCTGATCAGGTAATCAATTATCAAATTAACTTCTTTGATGTTGTAGGGAAGTTGGTTAAAAGTTTTCTGATACCAGGGAAGTTTATCGATAAAGAGATTGATATTTCAGACCTAACAAAGGGTTTATATTTTTATTCTGTACAATCGCAGCGACAAAGCTTGAACGGATATTTAATCAAGCGATAATGCTTTTCTACAATTACCTTCACTCTGTGATGTCACCTTTAAAGCATACACTATACTCTTCGATTAATACAACTAGTCAAACTGTAAGGTAGTCTCTAAAGGTTTCAGTATTGTTACAATTATTTATTTTAATTGTGGATAATTGATCTGTTTTACCAAATTTTATCTAAATGAGACCTGATATGTTGTGTAATTAGCCGAACACTTTAGGCCCAACCAATAGTTTATTTAGGTTATATAAGGAGTAGTCTTAAATGCAGAATTTGTGTGTGCTTTATTGTGCAGAAGACTTAATGAAAAGTGTGGAATAAAAGTCAAATTTAAGGGGAATTAATTAAAGCTGAATTTAGTCGTGTACTTAAATGTGCATGTTCTGAATTTTAGGATTTTAATAATTATTGTCAGGTAGAAACTACAAGTTTATTCTTGTTGTATGCTTTGATCAAAATTGTGTGGAAAAGAACGAAGGTAAGAATACTTCGAATTAATATAATCAAAATGAAAATAACTGCGATATTTTCATTTACATTATTTATATTTCTAAATAATGTAAATGCACAAACATCATGGACAGGTATAGTTAGTACTAATTGGAAAAATAGTGCTAACTGGACTTCCGGAGTGCCAACGGCCACGGTTGATGCAATAATCGGTGATGCAAATTTTACGGGTACTTT
>JAYUWA010000120.1:0-7008 GCA_043753795.1 Bacteroidota bacterium
AATTGAAGAAGCAGCTACAAAAACTGCCCTCAATTTTATGGGCGTTGACAGGTGTTACTATAGTACTATTGAAGGAGATAATGTTATTATCCTTCAAGACGCCTCGCGTGCAGACCTACCAACCGTTGCTGGTGTGCATTCCATTAGCAGCTTTGCCCTTTATAAAGCGGTATTAAACGCAGGGCATCCATTTGTTGTGGATGACGTGACAACCTCCAATCTATTAGATGAAGACCTAAAAAAGGTGTGCTTGCAGTACCAGTATGGTTCATTTATTAATGTACCAATCATAAAAAATGGTAAAGCTGTTGGACTTTTTTCCGTTGTACAAAATATACCCCGGAGATGGACAGACGTTGAGTTGCAACTAACCATAGAAACAGCCGAACGCACGTGGGCTGCAGTTGAAAGAGGCAAGGCAGAAGAAGCTTTGCATAAATCAGAACAAAAATACCGCATGCTTTTCGATTCTATGGATGAAGGTTTTAGCATCCTTGAAGTGTTATTTGATGAAAAAGGAAAAGCTGTTGATTATATTTTTAGGGAATTAAATAATGCACATGAAGCAATGACCGGATTGTCTCAAGCGGTTGTAGGTATGCGCATTAGTGAACTCATGCCGGAACTGGATGAAAGGGTGATTGAACTTCTTGGAAAAGTAGTGCTCACAGGTGAGTCTATTCGCTATGAACAATATGTAAGTAAATGGAATCTCTGGTTTGATGTGCATTCATCTCCTGTCGGGGGAAAAGGTAGCCATCAGGTTGCCAACATCTTTAATAACATTACCGCACGTAAACAAGTAGAACAGAAAATTAAAGAAAGCGAAGAACGATTCCGCACTATAGCGGATGCCTCACCGGTACTTATCTGGACCCTCGATGCGAATGGCAAGTCTTCTTATTACAATAAAACTTTTCTTGATTTTATAGGAGTGTCAAAGAATGAAGACCTATCGGATTGGAATAAAATTGTTCATCCGGATGATGTCCGGTTCACATTGGATACTATAAATGCGGCCATTGCCAACAAGCAATCTTATTCATTGGAGTGTCGCATGATAAGAGCCGATGGGTGCTGGCGATGGGTGTTGGCCCAAGGCAATCCAAGAACAGGTGCTAATAATGAATTTTTAGGTTTCGTGGGATCCTCTATTGATATTACCGAACAAAAAGATGCTGAAGCAAAGTTAAGAGAAAGTGGAAAAAAATTCGAGGCTGCGATTCTTGCCGTAGAGGGAATCATCTGGACAAATAATGCAAAAGGAGAGATGATCGGGGAACAAACCGGATGGGCAAATTTAACCGGGCAGAATTTTCAAGATTATCAGGGGTATGGCTGGGCCAAAGCAGTACATCCGGAAGATGCTCAGCCCACGGTGAATGCATGGAATAAAGCTGTCGCTAATAAAACCACATTTGAATTTCAACACAGATTAAAAACAAAGGATCACGGATATAAATTATTTTCCATAAAAGCTGTTCCTGTTTTTGATGAACATAATACAATTTTACAATGGGTAGGGGTTCATACCGATATTTCAAAACAAAGCGATGCTGCACAAAAAATAAAAGAAAGTGAAGAACGTTTTCGGATCATGGCCGATGCGGCACCGAATATTGTATGGGCACTTAATCCCGATGGCTCCCAGAAATATGTAAATAAGTATGCAATTGACTTTATGGGTGTGACAAGTGAAGACAGTATTTCACTCGATTGGCAGCCGTTTATTCACCCTGATGATCTGGAAACTACAAGCAAAGCTATTGTTGAGGCAGTTCAGAATAAAACGCTTTACAGTAAAGAACACCGGCTGTTGCGGCATGATGGCGTTTATCGCTGGTTTTTATCTCAAGGCGCCCCTAGCTTCTTTGACAATGGAGAACTTTACGGTTTTGTAGGATCAGGAATTGACATTACCGAACGAAAAGAAATTGAAAAGGCACTTGTCTATCGAACTGCATTATTAGAAGCTCACAATGAAGCAAATGTTGACGGCATTTTACTTGTAGATGCAAGGGGGAAAATTCTTTCTTATAATCAGCGATTTATAGATATATGGAATATGCCACCGGATATTGTAAATGCAAAAGATGACGAAGCAGCGCTTTCTTTTGCAATGACGCAATTAGTCAATCCGCAACAGTTTATTGATAAAGTAAAAGACCTTTATGCCAATCCAACAGTTACTTGTCATGACGAATTAGAATTTAAAGATGGAAGAACCGTAGAACGAAATGGCTATCCTGTAGTGGGCGATGATGGTATTTATTATGCATGGAGCTGGACTTTCAGGGATGTAACAGTCCAAAAAAATAATGATAAGGCAATTTTAGAAAGTGAACAACGCTTCCGCACATTGGCAGAAACTCTTCCGCAATTAGTTTGGATGACAGATGAAAAAGGAGCCTATGTGTATTCTTCCAGCCAATGGTTGGAATATTCCGGTCTTGATCCCCACCAGGATGAAAACTGGCAAAAATTAATTCACATCGACGACATACAGATTTTGATGAAAGCGTGGTCCTATAGTTTATCCACAGGTCAAACCTATCAATCAGAAGCAAGGTTAAAAAGTAAGAACGGTGAATATCGCTGGCATTTTGTACAAGGTCAACCGGTACGAGATGGAGATGGCAAGATACAAAAATGGATTGGCGCATTCACAGACTTTCATGTGCAAAAAACTTTTTCAGAAAAATTAGAAGAGCAGGTAAACGAACGTACCATGCAACTAAAAGAAGCAAACTATAATCTGGAAGAAAAAAATGAAGAACTTCTTAAAATGAATAAAGAATTGGAAGCCTTCAACTACATAAGTAGCCACGATTTGCAGGAGCCATTAAGAAAAATACAAACCTTTGCAAGCAGAATTATTGCTACAGAAAAAGATAATTTGTCTGAAAATGCAAAGGATTATTTTGACCGGATGAACAATGCTGCACTGAGAATGCAAACACTCTTAAATGATTTGCTTAAATTCTCACGGATAAGTACATCCGAAAGACAATTTGAAATTACTGACATCAATAAAATAGTATATGAAGTAAAGTCAGATTTTATGGAACTGATCGAAGAAAAAAATGCAACTATTGTAGCAGACGATATCGGTTCTATTAATGTAATTCCCTTCCAGTTCCGACAACTATTACAAAATCTTATTGGCAATGCTCTGAAGTTTTCCAAACAAAACGTACCCCCTACTATAATTATAAAAAGTATGTTCCTGAACGGTGCTGACTCACCTTTTGGAAAACGGGCAGCATTTCATTTATCAATAGCAGACAATGGTATCGGTTTTGAAAAACATTTTTCAGAAAGAATATTTGGAGTATTTCAAAAGCTTCATAATAAGGATGAATATACAGGAACGGGAATTGGTCTTTCAATAGTGAAAAAAATAGTTGAAAATCATAATGGAATTATTTCCGCAGAGAGCGAATTAGGTAAAGGAGCGACATTTAATATATATCTACCCGTTTTTTGAAATAATTATTCCTCCAAAATAAAAATTAAAACATACTTTACCAAATGTAAGGTAGATGGAGTAATGGTTAACCCTAATACTGCTTTTAAAAAACCAATAAAGCGGGCCCTTCAAATTTGCCGCAAATACAATTTGCTACTTGCAAAAAGAGCTGATCTCAATGCTGAACTATTAAAAAAAAATCACGATGAATAAAATGCATCGTGATTTAAATAAATACAGACAAATATTAATTGCTTCCGAAAACGTAAGCCACCCGGATTCCTAGATAAGATGAAGTGCTTCCTGTAGTAGAAACTAACTGATATCGTAATCCAAGATCAACGTTAGCGAGATGATACCCGATTTCAGGTGCATAGCTCAATGCAGCTTTGCTTTCAGTCACACGTTCAAAAGTGCTATTATAACTGAATGCTTCATAAAGATGAGATCCTGCCATAAGATGCACATAGAAACCTTCCTGCTGCTCCATAAAGTAATATTTTAATCCGAGTTGAATTGGAACAAAATAGGTGCTTTTACCCTCGATTGTTACAATTGGAGATCCCGGAATATTAATGTCTATATCTTTCCCCGGGAAAATAATATAACCTAACGTACCTGTTAAGGCAAGCTTATCGGCAATTGGTCCTTCATATCGGAAGGAGCCGCCGAAACCGGTACTTACTGCGTCACCATAATCACCCATAGGTAAAGCTAATTCCAGTCCTAATGAAAATCTAGGATCCTGGGCGTTTGAATTTTTTGTGCTGAACGCCATAAAGGCGAACAAGCAAACTGTAATGATTTTTTTCATAGTTGTAGAGGTTTTTGAAAATCGTATTAAAAAAGCGTGCTAATAATGAAATTATCTGGCACAAAATTTTAACACTTTCCTAATAAAAAAACCGCTACTATGAAAAAGACAAAATTGACATTAATATGCTTGAGCATGACAATGGCTTCAGCATTTGCACAACCGGCAATCCTGATCGATAATAAAGACGGATGGCAGAAAATAGGTGAAACCACTGTCGACTTTAAAACTGAAAAAGACAATATTGTAGTTTTAGGTAAAGACAGATTCAGAGCATTAAAATTTAAAGTAAAAGAGGCAGCAGTTGACATTCAGGATCTGGAAGTTTATTACGAAAAAGAACCTGCAAAAAATGATAAAGACGCCAAAGTAGATGTGGATGTGAAAGGCCGTGATAAAGGCGTAGATATTAACAATAATGACAAGGACGCAAAAGTTGATGTCGACATGAAAGGTGAAAACAAAGGAGTTGATGTAAAATCTACAGACGAAAAGAAAGCTTCTGATCCAAACCGTGAAGATATTCAGGTTCGCACTCCTATTCAGGCAGGACAGGAAAGCAAAGTAATCGATCTTAAAGGAACAAGTAAAGAATTGCGTAAAGTGGTTTTCACTTACAGAACTTTACCTAATTCAAAAGATGAAAAAGCAACAATTGAATTATACGGTTTAAGATAATTTTATTGTGTTTTAAATAAAAAGCAACCCAACTTTTACAATGGGTTGCTTTTTTATTAATAATATTTTACTATTACTTGTTTATGAGCGAAGTTACGCGAGCCAATTAGTTTACTTAATCTTCCCGACTTGCAGACGTTACTGTAACGTTATTAGCGGGGTTAATGACAATGTCATAGTCATAACATTTAAACATTGGAACTGTTTTAACATAATCAACGTTATCAACTTTGAGAGTAAATGTAATTTCCCCTGATGCATAACTGCTGTAAGCAGAAGAAGTGCCAACTTCAACATCATTAATGTTTACGGTATTCCCACCTGATGTTTTGATTTGTACACTTGCCTTGTGTGTACCATAATTAATTATTCTTGCTCTGGGGTTTTCGCCATCACAATCCTTTTTACAACTCTGCATTGTAATTAAAAAAAGACTGGTTACAGCAACCATTAAAGAGAAATTCATCGCTTTCATTTATCAGATTTTTGTTTGCTTTTTTGAACACTTTGAATAATCCATTAAGCAAAAGTTTCATACTACAATAATACAACATTCCTTATCCGCAAATTGTTTATATCAGTGCAATTCTTACAATTAGATAAATAATTAGTTGTTACGTGAGAATACGGCATTATTGAAAAATGCATTCATTCATATATAATATTTCTTGAATAAACATTCTTATAAAAATTATCTTTCTATTTGGAGTTTACGTTTCTTTTAGTAAGCAGATTAAATGCAAATAAAATAATTCTGCAAAACATTTAACATTCTCACCAAGTTATTATCACCATTAACCATATTTTATCAACATTCCTTAGAAAAAGAAGATTTTTAAGCTATGTTGCGTCTGGTTACATAGTCGTGCAGTTTTTTTTAAGCGATAACTCTCACTCGCCTCTAAGGGATTTAATACGATCATCACTGCAAGAAATTTCAGAGATACAATCATTTATTATCACCATCAACAAATTATTCCATGAGAAAAGACACTAAAATGTTTTTAGTTGCATCCGTTTTGTCTGCAAATATTTGCACCGCACAAACAGTAATTTCATCAGCAGGAGCTATTGATAAAACCAATACCATAACAATAGAATGGACCTTGGGAGAAACTTCCGTCGAATCAGCAGTATCAGGTTTGATTTATGAAGGCTATCACCAACCCGTACTCAAAGTAACTCCGTCTGAGAAAGACCCTTCTGATTCTGAAGACAGGTTCGTTATCGCGCCCAATCCTGTTTCTTCTTTTCTGAATTTTAAATCCTTTTCAGTCGAGAATGCCGATATAAAAATTCTTCTTACAGATCTTACCGGAAAATTTATTTCGCTGACAAATGCTACCACAAACGATTCTAAAAATATAGAGATGAGTCAGCTTAAAAGCGGCACTTACCTTCTTATGGTTAAAGATTCAAAAGGAAATGTGATCAAGACATTTAATGTCATTAAAACTCATTAATTATTCACCCACTTAAAGGGAAAAGCTGTGAAAAAAATATACTTACTTGGTTTTTTGTTCTTATTAACTCATTTATCCTCTACAGGACAACATATTCCTGATGGAATGAATTATCAGGCTGTTGCCAGAGATAAAAACGGAAAAATAATTTCTTCCAAAAATATTACGTTCAAAATAAGTTTGCGTAATGAAAGTTCAACTCCTGTAATCTATTTTTCGGAATTACATGAGGTGGTTTCAAATGAATATGGATTATTCAATCTTATCATTGGAAGAGGAAATCGACTATCTGGAAACTTTCTTGAAATTCCATGGAGCACTGAAAACATCTGGATGGACCTTGCAACTAAAGCTTCAAATGAATCTTCTTTTGCTACAGTGTACAGCACAGAAATGATGGCTGTTCCATATGCATTTCATGCCGGAACTGCATCTGTAATTTCAGGAAACCCTATACCCTATTATTTACCGGGAGGAAATGTAGTGAACGGACCTACTGTTCCTGCAACATCGTGGCAGACAACAGGGAATTCTCAGACTAATCCACCAACAGATTATCTTGGAACTTCTGATCTGAAGGATCT
>JAYUWA010000121.1:0-2254 GCA_043753795.1 Bacteroidota bacterium
TACTGGTTCTTGCGAAAATTACTACGCCACTAACAGGTCTGTCGATACGATGAACTACACCTAAAAAAACTGCTCCAGGTTTCTGAAATTTATCTTTTACATAATCTTTCAAATGTTCAGACATAGGCTTGTCGCCGGTTTTGTCGCCTTGCACAATATCCCCCGGTTTTTTATTAACCGCAATCAGATGATTGTCTTCGTAAAGTATTTCGGGAGAATTCATGTTTTCTTCAACGCCAACTTCCGGCGCTTTTTTGTGGTCTGTGGTGGTGGATTTCATAGTCTTGAAAAGTACGTTCTTATAAAGTAAAAAGGGGAGTTTATTCCCTGATATCTTACAATGTTACTTATCCGTGGGAATTGTTCAATCCATAAATCCAATTCATCAACCTTTAAATTTCCGATCCGATTCAGATTAATCCCGTCCCGTGTCAGTATTGTTCCTTCTCACTCGGGAAGTCCTTACTTTTCACGTCCTTTATATAGCTCTCAGTGGCACTTTTAATATCATCGTATAAATTCATATATCTACGCAGGAATCTTGGATGGAATTCATGAGTGATTCCAAGCATATCATGTAATACCAAGACCTGTCCGTCGACACCGCCGCCGGCACCAATTCCGATGATCGGAATCTTGACTTCCTGAGCAACTTTTAAAGCCAATTGTGCCGGTATTTTTTCCAATACCAGCGCAAAGCATCCGCTTTCAGTAAGAATGTGAGCATCTTCCAGCAAACGATTTGCTTCAACTTCTTCTTTAGCCCGAACCACATAAGTTCCAAATTTATAGATAGATTGTGGAGTTAGTCCCAAGTGACCCATTACCGGCACTCCGGCCGATAGAATCCTTTCGATAGAATCTTTGATTTCCCGGCCACCTTCCATTTTCACAGCATGAGCCCCGGATTCTTTCATGATCCGAATTGAGGAGTTAAGAGCCTCTTTTGAATTACCCTGGTAGGACCCAAAGGGAAGGTCTACGACAACCAGTGCTCTTTTCACAGCACGCACTACTGCAGCAGCGTGATATATCATCTGGTCCAACGTAATTGGTAATGTAGTTTCATGTCCGGCCATGACATTTGAAGCAGAATCACCAACCAATAAAACATCGATACCTGCTGCGTCCAGAATTCGCGCTAGTGAAAAGTCATAGGCGGTAAGCATACTGATCTTTTCACCACGCTTCTTCATCTCCTGAAGGGTATTCGTTGTTACTTTTTTATCTTCTGATTTAGCAATTGACATAGGATTGTTTTTAGCCTTTTAAAGCAATTGTTCTTAACGAACTGTTAAGGTTGGACTTCAAAGCTACAAATAGTTCTTTTGAATGATGAAAAAATTTAGATTTGCATTGATGAAAAAAATATTTCTGCTTTCTGCTTTCGGTGCTACGCTAGGTTTGTTCAACAGTTGTTCGACAGATTTTGATGTAGCAGCGCCATACAAAGAGATCATTGTAATCAATGGATTATTAAATCCTTTAGATTCAGTTCATTATATTCATGTAGGAAAAGCTTTTCTGGGTGAGGGCGATGTCTTCAAAATGGCTCAACAAGCAGACTCAATAAACTATGCCGACATACTTGATGTTAAGTTAGAAAAAGTCAGATTGAATAATGTTGATTCAACTTTCATCTTACAGCGTACAACAGAGATAGCAAAAGATTCAGGAGCATTTGCATATCCGTATCAGGTGATGTACAAGACAACACAAACGCTTCTTTCAGATGCAACTTATAGAATAGTTGTTACTAATAGAGAGACAGGGATTACAGCACGCTCTACAGCAAAGATGTTGAAAGATGTTAATGTTAAGTCGCCAAATATTCTGTTGAATAATATCATTGACCTTGCATCAACACAAGGACCATATCAGGTTATTTATGATCATACAAGAGGTAATTCTTTTATGCATGACTTTATAATTCGTTTTCATTACAGAGAAATCAGTCCGACAAACGTTTCTACAGACAAAAGTTTTGATTGGAATTTTAGTGAACAAGTTCCCGGTGAAACTGAAGTGAAATTCTTATTCCAGAAAAATGATTTTTTCAAAGTAATAGGTCAAAATATTCCTGTACGTAACGATTACAAAATCAGATTGGATTCATTGTCAAATGGCCGCTATCCGATTGAATTTATAATTGCAGAAGCATCTGAAGATCTTGTTACCCACTATAAACTTCAAAATACCACAGGCGGAATCGTACTTGATAAACCAAGCTTTACTACGGTAGAAAATGGCCTTG
>JAYUWA010000122.1:0-2245 GCA_043753795.1 Bacteroidota bacterium
TTTGGGCAGATATGTGTGAATTTTTTGCGAAGAAAATTTCCTTAAAATTGAAGTTAAATTTTCTTCGCAAAAAATTCACACATTACCACTTATAAGACGCGGTCTCCGAGCGAAGTCGAGGGGCAAAATTTCGAACAACGGGTTAGATATTAGTTATTAGTTAAACCCTACTTGCTATTCACCACAAAAACCGTCCTCCTATTCTTCGCTCTGCCGTCTTCGGATGTGTTGGAGGCGATTGGTTTGGTTTCGCCAAAACCTTTGAAGCTTAATCTGGACTTTTCGATTCCTTTTATTGCAAGGTAATCGAAAACAGCTTTTGCTCTGTTGTTAGAGAGGATAAGATTATCTCCGGGATTTCCTACATTATCTGTATGTCCGTGAAGTGCAACCTGAAGTTTTTTATTTTGCATCAGGTAATCGGTAAATTCATCCAATACCGTTTTAATTGTATCATTTAATAGAAAACTATTTGTTGCAAAAAGAATATCATGCAAAGTATATTGCCCACCGACTTCGAGTTTCTTAAGTTCAATATCGACTTTCTGCACTTTTAAGTTTTGGGTATCTTGCGAATGAACGTAATTTGATTCAAAAGCATACCCTTCCTTTTTCACACTGATCAAAAGATCATTTTTAAAATTTACAATGAATGCATATTCACCTGTTACTGAATCCACATCGATCTTGGTTAGTTTTTTTGTGATTGCATCCTTTACTTCTATCGTTGCATTTACAATTTCCGCATTTTTTTTACCATTCATATCGCCTTTTTGAAAGTACACTTTATCGGGTTGTGCTTCTGTATACAGGTCAAATGAATAAATATCAAATCCACCGACACCTTTGTTTAATTTATTACTGGCAAAATAACCAGTCTTTCCATTTGTACTTACAAAAAAACTGACCTCATCGGCATCAGTATTGATCGGATATCCGATATTCACTGGTTTACCCCAATTTCCATTTTCATCCATCTGACATTTAAAAATATCGTAGCCGCCAAGTCCCGGTAAGCTATCTGAAGAAAAATAAAGTGTTCTGCTATCACTATGAATGAACGGTGATTTATCATTACCGTTCGTATTTATTTTTGATGAAAGTTTAACAGCTTTTTTCCAGTTACCGGTTTCATCGCGGGTTGTTTTGTAAATATCAATTCGTGACATAGAATCTCTGGCGGAAGCAAAATATAAGGTCTTACCATCAGATGAAACCGAAGGCTGACTATCCCATTGCTTAGGATCATTTACATTGGGTCCGAGGTTTGTGATCTCTGTCCATTTTCCATCAATAAGATCGGAAGTACAGATATCGAAATTCCCTTTTGTATTTACAGTAAAAAATAAATGTTTGTTATCAATTGTAATAGTTGCTCCACCTTCATTATTACTTGTTGATCTGTTAAATGGATCATCCATTGGCTTACCTCGTTCATATAAACCGTTAGGCTGTAAATATGCGATCATGAATTTTTCTGCACTTTGCGGAGTCAGCATTCCTTTACTTTGCAATTCATACCTTCTTGTAAAAAAGGCGAGCTCGTGGTCAGGGCTGATGTATGGTAAATATTCCGGATCAGGCGATGAAATATCTTTTACAGGAACGGGATTAAAAGCAACGGGATGCGCATATAAGTTAGAACGAAGAAGCATAAGTTCAGCTTTCGATCCATGTACTTCATTTATTCTATCAAACTCAAGAAACTTTTTCAGATACGTCTCTGCTTCCTTCCACTTTTTAGTGTCATAATAAAATGCACCTACTTGGAAATATGATTCAGGATCTGCATCCGGACAAATTTCAATCACTTTTTTAAAGCTTTCAATCATCAGATTGTCGTCTTTTTTCTTCAAAGCGATTTCACCTTGTAAAAGATATGCATCACCAAATTCAGGATCAGCATCAATTGCTTTCCCAATGGCATTCTTTGCATCTTCATACTTCCGGCTTTTGAAAAAAGCTTTTGCTTCATCGAAAAACTTTAGCGCTTTTTTATCCTGTGAAACAGAACACGTAGTTTCCTGCGCTTGAGTCTTAATAATGACACTTAATAAAACAAATGTCAAAATTAAATAGTGCAATTTTTTTCTTGTCGAATCCATTGACCTTTGACCTTTAACCCTTGACCTCATAACACTTTAGTAAAGACCAATTACTTCTTAAACGGATTCAACTTATTGAGTTCATCCTTCGCTTTTTTGTCAGCTACTCTTTTCAAACTGTCAGTATAAGCTTTGGCCTT
>JAYUWA010000123.1:0-2244 GCA_043753795.1 Bacteroidota bacterium
GGAATTTTCTTCGCAAAAAATTCACACATATCTGCCCAAAACCAACGGTCCCTGAGCGAAGTCGAAGGGCTAACGTTTTGAATTTCGAACAACGGGTTAACTAATAATCAATAACGAAGGTAAATACAAAGTACAATTCTTCAAAATAGTAACGACTCGTTATTCACTATTCGTTATTAGTTATTCTTTGTTCGTTAATTAAACTGTGTAACGACATTATAAAGCGTATCCCGCTCCACCGGTTGTCTTCCCGAATCTTTGATAAGAGCGACAAGCTCTTCTGTTGTTAATACCGGATTTTTTTCTTCGGCACCCGCCATAGAATAGATCTTTGTTGTGTCATCAATTGTTCCGTCGAGATCATCGACACCAAAGGCTTGCGACAACTGCGCTGTGCTACGACCGATCATTGGCCAGTATGCTTTTACATGATTGAAATTGTCGAGATAAATTCTGGAAACTGCATATGTTTTCAAATCTTCAATAACAGAAACTTCAGGTGTCGACGACATTTCATTATCACCATTTCTGAATTTCAGAGGGATGAACGTATTGAATCCGCCGGTTTTGTCTTGCAACTTTCTTAACCGCTCCATATGATCAATGCGATGCGAATAATTTTCAATATGTCCGTATAACATTGTTGCATTGGAATGCATTCCAAGTTTGTGTGCAGTTTCATGGATCTTTAACCAGATTTCCGAAGAACATTTATCCGCACAAATAATATTTCTGATCCCTTCGTCGAAAATTTCTGCACCACCACCCGGAAGCGAATCCAGTCCGGCTTCATTCATCATTTTCATTCCTTCCTCAATACTCACTTTTGCTTTTCGGAACATGTAATCCAGTTCGACAGCAGTAAATCCTTTAATGTGAAGATCAGGACGATGAATTTTTATCTGTCTGAGTATGTCATTAAAATAATGCAGATCCATTTTCGGATGAACACCGCCAACAATATGAACTTCTGTTACCGGTTTACCATCGTACTCTTTTACTTTATTGAGAATATCTTCTGCACTCAACTCCCAACCTTCTTCTCTGTTTTTTAGTGTACGTGAGTATGCACAGAACTTACACGAGAAAACGCAAATATTAGTTGGTTCAATATGAAAATTACGATTGAAAAAAGTTTTATTCCCATTCTTACTTTCTCGCACAAAATTTGCAAGCATTCCCAAAAATCCCAACTCTCCTTTTTCAAAAAGCGTAACACCTTCATCAAAAGTGATACGTGTGCCATTCACTACTTTTTGTCCTATCGATTTGAGAGACTCATCAAGATTAACATCATCAAGAAGCGATTGTATATTCATATTCAAAATTTAGAGTGCAAAGGTAAGGTATTCATTGATTTTATCGATTTTAACCTCAACAAAAAGTTATCTTGCCGATTCTCATTCTGCTAAAAAAAGCGATAAAAATCATTAAATCCTGACTTTCGGCTGACATTTCAGGCTCCATTGCATGATATTTTCATTTAATATTGTAATACACTAAAATGATGTATGTATGATCCGTATTTTATTAGTAGAAGATGAAGAGCATTTACAGGAAGCTATCAAACTGAATCTGGAATTAGAAGGCTATAAAGTAGTCGCTGTAGGAAATGGAATTGATGCTGTAAAAGTCTTTAAGCAGGAACGATTTAATCTGGTTGTGCTTGATGTCATGCTTCCTGAACTCGACGGCTTTGGAGTGTGTGAAGCCATTCGTTTACACAATTCCTCTGTCCCGATATTATTTCTTTCCGCAAAAAATACAAGCGAAGACAAGATCCTAGGTTTGAAACGTGGTGCTGATGATTATATGACCAAGCCATTCAATCTTGAAGAATTTCTTCTCCGTGTTCATGCTCTTGTAAAAAGAGGACTTTCTCTTGAAGAGAAAAAAGAAATGAATGATGTATTCAGATTTGAAGGGAACGAAGTCAACTTTCTGACCTTTGAAATTCTTGGCAAAGACAAAAAACAAATTCGCTTGACAAAAAAAGAAATTGCATTATTGAAATTACTGATAGAACGCAGAAATGAAGTTGTATCAAGAGAACAAATTCTGGAAACTGTATGGGGATATGATATCTATCCTTCCACACGCACCGTCGATAACTTTATATTAGCCTTTCGAAAATACTTCGAAGTTGATCCGAAGATCCCACAGTATTTTTTTTCTGTAAGAGGTGTCGGATATAAATTTGTCTGCAAATAAGCTGTATAATGAGGTAAAAAAACAATTATCAGA
>JAYUWA010000124.1:0-2243 GCA_043753795.1 Bacteroidota bacterium
CCTTGACCTTTGACCTTCTTAACCTAGTTTAGTAATATCAATGCGGCTTTACTACTTAGCCGGAACTTCATTAAACATCTTCAACTTCTTCTTCAGCATTTCCATTTCTTCTCGTGCGCGGGAGAGGTTGCTTTCTACTTCGGCAAGGAGTCCACCCATGTTTTTGGAGTTGCGGAAAAAGCCTAGGTTGTTTTCGTATTGATTAATAGTTTGCTGAAGCTTGTTGATCTTTTCTTTGATAATGCTTTGTTCTTTACGAAGCATAGTTCCTGAATCTTCACTATTGGAAAGTGAGTCAACACTGTTTTTGAATTTCAGTAAATGTCTTTGAGACGACTCAAGTTTTAACTTGTCGTACTTACTGTCAAGCATGTTCTTGAACTTTTCCCAGATCCTTTGTTTCTCTTTGAATGGCACAAATGAAATTGCTTTCCATTCTTCGGAGAAGGAGCGAAGTGTTGCAAGATCTTCTTCTGTATTTCCCGATGGTTCAAAAGCTTCTACTTTCTTTACAAGATCTTCTTTTAGCTGGAGATTTTTTAATTGTTCGTTATCTCTTTCAGAGAATTTCTCTCTTTTTGCGGTAAAGAATTTATCGCAAGCTTCACGGAAACGCTTCCATAGTTTATTTTCTTCCCATTGTTCAACATGTCCGGCTGTTTTCCATTCCTGTTGAAGGTTTAGAATTTCTTTAGTTGCTTCTTCAAATGATTCGTGGGCAGTGGTAGCGATCTTTTCTGCTTTTTCTATGATAGCAGTTTTCTTATCACGTCCTTCTTTCTGAACTTTTTTAATTCCGGCAAAATAGTCACGTTTTTTATTGTAGAAAGAGTTCATTGATGCACGAAGATCTTCCCAGACCTTTTCGTTTTCAACTTTAGGACCGAAACCGATCTTTTTCCATTCTTCTAAAATACCATTCAGTGTTTCAGTCATGGTTTGCCATTGCTTTCCATTGTCGAAAGTCTCAGCAGCAATTCCTTTAGCACGCTCAAGCAATTTACGTTTTGCTTCAATGTGGACTTCTTCGTCTTTCTGACGTTCCTGATAAAATGCGCGGACTTTCTGATATACTTGTCCAATGAGTTCTCTGTATTTTGTACGAAGAGGTTCAATAGTTTCAGGCGGAGTAGGGCCAAGTTCTGACCATTCCATTCTGTAAAGAGCGATCATCCTTTCAATACCACGGATCGATTCCATAGGTAATAACGATTCAATTTTAGTAAGCAATTGAGTGCGTTGTTCAAGGTTTCTTTTAAAATCCAGTTCACGCAGATCCTTACTCAATTTCATATTATAATAGAAATTGTGTGAATGACGGTGATAGATACTTTGGAGATTTTTATATTCTTTCGAACTTACATTGCCGATTTCATTCCATTTGGTTTGTAGTTCCTTAAATGCATGAAATGCTTTTCCGATATTTGATTCTTCGGCAATCAGTTTTTCAATATTGGCAACAATTTCTTCTTTTGCTTTTAATTTACTTGAAGTTTCACTCTGCAAAACCTTCTTTTGCTTTTGATCTCTATCAGAAAATATAACAAGCAATTCGTTGAACCTGGTATCCAATGGATCTTTCTTTGGTTCAAAGTCGTCGCTGTTACCGCCGTCTTCCAGAAATTTTTGTAATTGATCTTGCGTAACCGTTTCACACGCTTTCAGATAATCGTTTTTGATTTCATTTGCGCGTGTGATTGTGTCGTCTGATGCGTCTTCCTTTAAAAGCTCTTCGAGCTTCAGGATAAGTTCTTCCTTCATAATAAATGTACAGTAATTGTTATCGTTCTTTTTTTTCGCGTGGTGAATTGATTGATTCGTGTCGGTTACAGGGGAAAGACAATGTTAAAGGAAATCCCAAACCTTTTGGTTCGTGTGAATTTCATTAAACCCGACATTCCATTTTCAAATAAGAGTTCAAGATAAAACGGGAATGGCAGAATGTCAAGAATATTCGTCTTTTTAATGATTATTTCTCATAAATTTGACCTTTCCGGAGAATTGTCCTCTTTTCAGGTCAGAAATCTCCTAAAAAGCATGTAATAGAGCTAAAAAAGTAGTAAAATGATTTGCATAAACAATAAAAAAGCTTATTTTTGCACCCTCAATTTTGATTAATCATGAAGAAAGACATTCATCCAAAGAACTATAGATTAGTTGTTTTCAAGGACACCTCTTGCGACTACTCATTCATAACCCGTTCAACTATCGAAACCAAAGAAACCGTTAAATGGACGGATGGT
>JAYUWA010000125.1:0-2241 GCA_043753795.1 Bacteroidota bacterium
GTCATCCTGTAAGGACCCATTCGGTTTCTAAGGTAGACAGTTTCATTTTTGAATATCAAAATCAAGAACTTGCAGCTGGAATTTACTGTCCAATAAAAATTAGTTTTATCGAACATAGTGACTTACAATAGCTCCTTCCCAAGTATTCACAAACTATTCTACGATCAGTTTCTCTACAAGTTTTTTGTCATCAGACCTGATCACCAGAAAATAAATTCCACCGGCAAGCATATGATCAATTTTTACTTGCTTGTTTTTTGCAGATGTTACATCATGAATAAAAACTGACTTGCCGGTCATATCAACGATTGACATATTTATTTGACCTGTAAGTTCCGGTAATTTTATATAAAACGATGAACTGGACGGATTGGGATAAACTTCCATTTTGATATCTGATTTTTCTTCAATACCTCCAATAACATCCACACAATTCGTCATTTCAGAAATAACCATAATACTATTCAACAGAGAAATCGGTTGTGAAATTGCAAAATAAGGAATTTCAGTTATTGCAATAGTTCCTTGGGTTGTAGTGCCGAAATTAATACTTACTGAGGGATTAACAGAAGTACATAAGTCTGCATTGCCAAGCGAATCTGATTTTATTATACCAACATGCGGGTTAATGATTGAAGATGCTCTTACACCAATAAGAGGTCCATTGCCCAGAATAAAAAATCCATGATCATCTGCCTGTTCGATATCATGTGCGCTATTGAAAATATATTGCGACCACTTAAAATTTCCTGTTGAATCTATACAAACGATTGATGATTGCGAAGCAAATCCTCTGTTACCTGTTGCAAAAACCAGGTTACCATCAGGCATCAACTTAATTTTTGAAGAGGATGTATTCAAAATATTCTGGGTTGGAACAGCGCCGCTGATTGTTTCTCGCCAGAAATCGTTTCCGTTGAAATCAGTTTTTATTATAGCATGTTCAACACCTGTAGTGAAATATGAAATGATACCGTCTGGTGTAATCACCAGATCGTTTCCAACAAAAACAGAGGGCGCTATAGTATTATATTTATTTGCCCATTCTATATTACCTGTTGAAGATAATTTTAAAAGTAAACCATTACCATCAAAAGGCGGATAATCTTCAACGTAACCTATGAGAGCATACCCGCCATCAGGAGTTTGCTTCACAGAATTTCCATAATTAGAATTGTTCCCGCCTTGATATACTCTCAACCATTCCACTTCTCCTAATGAATCAAGTTTGGATACAAGTATTCTGTTATGAGGTGGAACTACATAACTTTCATTTCCTGTTAAGATAAATCCACCATCGTCAGTGGTTGATAAGGCGAACGCTTCCTGATTTTCGGGAAGACTGATTACTTTTGACCAGATAATACTTCCTGATTGATCGAGTTTTGTAATTTGAACATCAATATTGGTTGAAACAATGTCATATGCTTTTCCTGCCATAACGTAACAGGAGTCTATCGTTCTGACGACAGCATTGACAGATTCATTTTGCACAAAACCAAGAGAATTAGCCCATACAACACTTCCTAAGGAATCAATTTTCATTACAGAAGATGAAAAATTGTAAATTCCGGTGACAATCAGACCGCCGTCAAAGGATTTTACCATTCCATCAGCAGAGAAATAATTTGTATTATCAAAATAAATCTTTGAAAATTTACTTTGCTGAGCGAATGAGATCTGAAATAAAATAAATAACGTTACTAGAGTAGTTAATTTTTTCATAGGCTTTTAGAGTTAGAGTTTAAATCAAAGATAATAATTTTAAAGAATGCTTTTAAAGAAAAGCAAAAAATGACAATGCCCTTATTAATCGATTTGAAATTCATTCAGCTGATATTTGATACACGTTCATAAAGGAGGAATGGTTTACGAGATCATAAATTTTATATAAATAGATAATAAACAAAATTCAAAATAAATATCCAGTATGTAACTACTTCTTTTCAATACGTTGTAATATTATAAATATCAAATCATTACCCCAAAGCTGCACCTTAGTTTTAAGGCCAAAATTGGCTATATTTGCCACAAATACTTGATTGCTTTAAAAATGAACAAAATCGAAGTCTACCATCCTAAAAATAAAATCAGAATAGTAACTGCAGCATCTCTTTTCGATGGCCACGATGCAGCAATTAATATCATGCGTCGGATCATTCAGTCAAGTGGCGCGGAAGTGATCCATCTTGGTCACGACAGAAGTGTACTTGATGTGGTGGATTGTGCAATTCAGGAAGA
>JAYUWA010000126.1:0-2240 GCA_043753795.1 Bacteroidota bacterium
TTAAAATCAGGTACAAAGGTAGGCTTTCGAGGGGTGAAATCCAACCTTTGTCGAGGGTTTTATATACTCATAAACAACTGGTTAGGGCAAAAGTTCGAGTAAAGGCAAAAATTGGGGTTTTTCTTTAAGGCGGACCGAAGTTCAGTAATTGGTTTATAGGTTTGCAGGTTAAAGGTACCAACCTGCAAACCTAGAACCTACCACCATCCATCACTAACTTGCCTTCTTAAAATCTTCACCACAATTGAAGCAATGAAATGTTCGGCTTATAAATGGTAATGGAAAACCTAAAAGCAAAAATGAAAGTGCAAATATTCTACCGGACAATTTATTCTTCAATACATCATTCGATCCGCAATTAGAACATTTTATTTTGGAACTATCACTTTCGGGTTCGAAAAATTTTTCTGCTGGCGGGACCTTTCCAACATTAATGTAGCGACCATCTTTAAGTATTTGAGTTGCTCTTTGAAAATCACTTTCCTTCACCTGAAGTTGGACTCCGCCAATTGCATTAGAATAAAATGGATTTACTTGTACAGTTAATTCATTCAAGACTCTGCATTCAATTTCGTCATTTTCAAGTCGTGCTCTTAGAACTGCCAACTCTGATGGATGCATGAATGTCATTATAGTTACAAAAGTGTCCATGTAATTTCCAATTCCGTCTTTGAAGGAACGTTTAAAGATACATTTTCTTACTAGATCATCAATTGTTTCTCCCGCAGATGACGCAGAAAAATACACAGATCGGTCTTTCCTATTTTGAAATGATAGATCATCATTCCGTAGAATTATTTTTCGAAATTATCCAGTTTTTTACGAGAAGATCTGCGTATTTTTCTGCGCCATCTACGGGAATTTTTTAGCGTTACAAAATGCCCTCAACACTTTTAGCCCCTTAAACACTTTAAACCATTAAAAAACTTAAAGAATTAAAATGATCAGTTAATATCACGTTTTAAATAAACATTTCTGCAAAAATTACAGTTAAAAAGAATACTTTCAACTTTGACATCATGTAAGAAAGTGCTTTAATCAAAAGATTTACAATTCAACAATTCTGAACCTTTCTGTGGCTCCGAGTTTTGGAGATCTGGCATAGATCTTAAGGTCATTGGTATCAACACTAAGATACATTCCATTTGATGAAAGAAATGAAACAGTTGAATCTGCATTCGTAATTGCACGAAAAGTTTCTTCAATAGCTCCAAACTTTTTAGTTGCCATTACAGAAGAATGTTCACCGGATTTTACATGCAATAATAAATTTGTGTTTGCTTTTATCATACAATCCCCATTGATAAATTCAACCATAATAAATTTTTCCCAGCTACTTGCATTGTCTCTGTTAGCTTCTAAAACCGGATCACCATTTTCTATTGCAGCAACAAATTTATTATTATATGCCTTTATGTTTATTTTCTTTCTGCTGACTTCTTCTCTTCCAAAATCGTTAATCCGTTGGATCAAACTACAATCTGACTGATTAAACTGACACCACTCTTCTAATGTTTTGTCGCGGGGTTCATAAAAGAAATTCAAATAATTTCCGGGATCAAAACCGGTATATGAATTTACGCATTTTATATTCAGGTCCTGACAAGCGATCATTACATCCAAAGCAGTTGCTACAGTATTCATATAAGCACTCTCTTCAGCACTAACATATGTCTGAAAAGCCATATATGCAATAGCATCAAATTTAGGATTATATTGCTTTTTAATGATATCCTTGAAAGCATCAATATGTAATTGGGATACTTTTTTATCAAACCTTTTAACTTTAGTCGGATCAACTTGATTTTCTAATACAACAAGAACAGGTAACAGATAAACGAAATATCTAAACTTAGGATATATCTTAAGGACAACTTTAAAAGAAAATACAAATACAAGTATAAATAAGAGTACCTCAAGATTAATAAATCTGTCAATTGAACGCATAGAAGAAAAACCGGGTATGTGAAAAATAATTTTATAAAGTGTATGTCCATTAATATTGAGGCTAAAAATAAAACAGAGAAACAGCGTTACTAAAAGAAATTGAATATGCTTTTTATCAATTCTACTTACTCTTTTCGACAATATGACTATACTTGCCATAATAATTCCTATCCATGGAAGTGCTCCAACAAAGATATAATGATTCCACCAATCCGGAAATGCTCCTTCACCATGCTTTGATAAAACATTCCAAAACGAAGAAGAACTCGTAGCAAAGAAATATGACCTTAGTC
>JAYUWA010000127.1:0-2235 GCA_043753795.1 Bacteroidota bacterium
TAATGATCGCTTTTTATTTCTTCTACCTGAATAAAAAACGTACACAAATACAGTTTCCCGGATTTGAGAATTTCAATGGAATGCGGCCATCATTTCGTCAACGATTTCATTATTTTCCTTTTGTATTAAAGTTGCTTGCATTTTCATTAGCTATCGTTGCGCTGGCTCGTCCGCAGTCAAGTCTGAGTGGACGTGATATAAAGACCGAAGGAATAGACATCATGATGGCACTTGATATTTCATCAAGTATGCTCGCAGAAGATCTGAAACCAAATCGAATTGAAGCAGCGAAAAAAGTTGCAATTGATTTTATTGACAGCCGGCCTAATGACAGGATCGGATTAGTTGTTTTTGGTGGTGAAAGTTTTACACAATGTCCATTAACCACAGATCATTCAGTGTTGAAGAATCTTTTTGCAGGAATAAAATCAGGTATTTTAGCAGACGGAACTGCAATAGGAGAAGGATTAGCAACTGCTGTGAATCGAATCAGAAACAGCAAAGCCAAAAGCAAAGTAATAATTCTGCTTACTGATGGAGTAAATAATGTAGGCTCTATAGCACCTGAAACTGCAGGTGAAATAGCGAAAACTTTTGGGATCAGAGTTTATACCATAGGTGCGGGTACAAATGGAATGGCACCCTACCCTTTTAAAACCCCATTTGGAATTCAATATCAAAATGTACAGGTAGACATTGATGAACCGGTTCTGAAAAAGATTGCCCCGGAAACAGACGGGAAATATTTCCGTGCAACAAATACCTCTAAATTAAAAGAAATCTATTCAGAGATCGATAAATTAGAAAAAACAAAAATCGATGTTACGGAATTTCAAAATTACACAGAAGAATTTTATCCCCTTGCATTGGGAGCACTTCTATTGTTAATATTAGACATAATTTTAAGATACACATTATTTAAAAAACTGCCATAAAATGTTTCGATTAGCACATCCGGAATATATGTATGCTCTGGCAGTCTTGCCTGCCATACTTCTACTCTATTTCTATAACCTGAGATGGAAGAAAAAAGCAAGAAAGAAATTTGGCGACTTAACATTGATGGAAAAGCTTTCACCAAATGTTTCAAAGACAAAACCTGTAACTAAACTTATTCTGATACTATTAGGAATAGCTTTAATAATTGTTGCCTGCGCCAATCCACAGATCGGAACCCGATTAGAAGAAGTAAAGCGAGAAGGCGTTGATATAATTATTGCATTGGATGTAAGTAATTCGATGAAAGCGCAGGATATTAAACCGAGTCGGCTGGAGAGATCCAAACAATCGATCAGCAGGTTAATTGATAAACTTGAGAACGACCGGATTGGAATGATCGTGTTTGCAGGTCAGGCTTATGTGCATCTACCAATTACCACAGATTATGCTGCAGCAAAATTATTCTTATCAAATATCGACACCGATCTTGTACCGACTCAAGGCACATGCATAGCATGTGCCATTGATCTTGCAACAGAGTCATTTGTCGGAGAAGACAATAAACACAAAGCGTTGATCATTATTACCGACGGTGAGAATCATGAAGAAGATGCAGTTGAAGCTGCAAAACAAGCACATACTAAAGGCGTGGTGATTCATACTATTGGCATGGGTACTCCAGATGGTGCCCCAATTCCTGTTTTCAAAAATGGGTATCAAACAGATTTCATGAAAGATCGATCGGGAAACACAGTTATCACAAAACTTGAAACGTTAACCTTAGAACAGATTGCAAGTGAAGGTAAAGGTCAATTCATTCAGGCATCGAATAGTGATGATGGCTTGGAGACGATCACAAATCAGATCAACAAAATGGAAAAAAAGAGTTTTGGCACAAAACAATTTACTGATTACGAAGATCGCTTTCAATATTTCCTGGCTGCCGGACTTTTACTATTATTAATTGAATTTACGATCACAAATAAACGAAGTAAAGTGATTCAACAAATGGATCTTTTCAATGAAAAAAAATGATCAGATGAAAAAGCTCATGATAAAATATTCCACAGCATTCTTTCTGACTTTAAGCATCCTGACATTGGCGTTAAGTCAAACCGGTTTCGCACAAAGCAGCTATGACCTTATCAAAAAAGGAAATAAGCAATTCGAACAAAAGAAGTATACTGATGCTGAGGTAAACTATAGAAAGACGATTACTTCAGGAAAAAATGTAAAGGAAGGAAGTTATAATCTTGGCAACGCCTATTTCAAACAAGGTAAATATGACGAAGCAGC
>JAYUWA010000128.1:0-20919 GCA_043753795.1 Bacteroidota bacterium
AACAACTTGATTCGTTGTATCAAAAGCTACAACTGATGTAAGTTTGTTACCCGGGTGATTATAGATGATCACTTTTTCTGCATTCACATAAGCGAAATCAACTAAATCGATTTTTTCACCGATTCTTCCCATCTGATCAATTAATGTCTCAGCAACTGTTCTGTCACCAAGTTTCATTGCTTTCAGATCTTCTGAAGATTTTGCTTTATTGCTAACGGCAAGATCAAGAATTGACTCACCATATTTTAAGAAGTCAGCATTTACAGCTACGAAATCTGTTTCGCAACAAACTGCCACTACAAAACCTTCTTTGCCGTCGGCAGTTACTTTTCCGAAAACATAACCTTCTTTCGCTTCACGATCCTGACGGTTCGCTGCGATCTTCTGTCCTTTTTTTCGTAAAATGTCAATTGCAGCTTCAAAATCACCATTGGCTTCCGTCAATGCTTTTTTGCAATCCATCATACCGGAACCAGTCTGTTGGCGAAGTTTGTTTACATCTGCTGCGCTAATTGTTGCAGTAGTCATTGCTATATCTCCTTATTCTTTAATGTTCAACTTATTTTTTACGGGGGCCACCTGTTGGTGTATTGCTACGACGAGGACGTCCTTTGCCTGGTGCGCCACCTTTTGGTGCACTAGCCGGAGCTCCACCTTCTGATGATGGCTCTTCGTCAAAGTTCAGTTCCATTGCCATTTCAGCATTTTCAGAACCTTCTTCACCTTCTTTTTCTTTCTCTACTTCTTTGTCAATCTTACGTTCAGCTAAACCTTCTTCGATCGCTTTCACCATCGTATCCATGATGATTGCAATTGATTTAGTAGCATCGTCGTTTGCAGGAATTGCAAAATCAACTTGTGTAGGATCTGTATTTGTATCAGTGATTGCGAAAGTCGGGATATTCAATTTGTGAGCTTCTGCAACTGCAATGTGTTCTTTCACTGTATCGATGATGAACAATGCTGCAGGTAGACGACTCAAATCAGAGATCGAACCCAGGAATTTTTCCATCTTCGCTTTCTGACGAGATATCTGAAGACGCTCTTTCTTGGAAATGTTTTCGAATGTACCATCCGTCGCCATTTTCTCGAATCCTGCCATCTTCTTCACCGACTTACGTACAGTAGCAAAGTTAGTCAACATTCCGCCCGGCCATCTTTCTGTGATGTAAGGCATGTTTACTTTTGTTGCACCATTTGCAACGATCTCTTTAGCTTGCTTCTTTGTAGCAACAAACAAAACCTTTTTACCTGATTTTGCAATTTGCTTTATAGCTGCTGCTGCTTCGTCGATCTTAGCAACTGTTTTGTTTAGATCGATAATGTGGATACCACGTGCTTCCATGAAAATATATGGAGCCATTTTCGGATTCCATTTGCTTTTCAAGTGGCCGAAGTGAGCACCTGCATCTAGTAAGTCTTGATATGAAACTCTTGACATTGAATTGAAGTTGACGAATGAATTTATTTTGTATGAGTATACCGCTACAGAGTAGCGGTATCGTACTATTAACGTTTAGAGAACTGGAATTTCTTACGCGCTTTCTTCTGTCCCGGCTTCTTACGCTCAACCATACGAGGGTCACGCGTTAATAAACCTTCTTTACGAAGCGGCGATTTGTTTTCTTCAGCAACCTTCACAAGTGCACGTGCAATACCTAAACGAGAAGCTTCTGCCTGACCTTTGATACCACCACCATCAACGGTGATCTTGATATCATACGTCTCAACTACGTTGATGACAGTTTGGGCTTGTCTTAAAATATATTGCAGCGGACCTGTAGGAAAATATTCCTTGAAGTCACGTGAATTTACTGTAATGTCACCACTGCCCGGCGCTAAATACACGCGTGCAATTGATGTTTTTCTACGGCCGAGAGAATGGATCGTTGCCATGTTTAAATCAGTTCTTTTGATTAAAATTTAACTTCTTTGGGTTTTTGTGCTGTATGCGGATGCTCTGTTCCTACGAATACATATAGGTTTCGAAACATCTCTCTTCCTAACTTTGTTTTAGGTAACATTCCACGAATGGAGTTTTCTAAAATCAAGGCCGGATTTTTTTTCATCCACTCTGTAGGAGTCGCGAAACGTTGTCCACCCGGATAACCCGTGTGACGTACGTATTCTTTTTCCTGCATTTTATTGCCGGTAAAACGAATTTTTTCAGCGTTAATAACAATTACGTTATCACCGCAATCCACGTGTGGAGTGTAATTTACTTTGTGCTTACCACGCAACATTTTGGCAACTTCAGAAGAAATTCTTCCTACTACCAAATCAGTTGCATCTACTAGCACCCATTCTTTATTGACTGTTTTTGCGTTTGCAGAAACAGTCTTGTAGCTCACTGCGTCCAATTTACTTAATATTTATAGTGTTATTTTCCAATAAATAGCTTTCCCACGAAGGGGTTGCAAAAGTAGGATAATATTTCTTACTTACAAATGGTTGTGCAATTATTATTCAAGGGGCAAATGTTCGTAGTGCAGCAAAAGAAAAGATCATTAAATAAAAGAGTGGTCAATTCCCGGTAAGTCTACACCCGGAAATTATAAAAATCCTTAAATCTCGGTCAAAATCGGCCTTCGGCCTTGGATTCGACGTCTTTGATTAGACGGAATAGAGGAAGGGTGCGGACAAAGAAACCGACGAAAAAAGTTGCTAAAATCAACAGTGCCATCCACCCGATTTCCTGATGTTCCAGGAAAAAAGTCACCAGAACCCCGCCAAGAAAGCTGTAAACCATCAAATAAACGACTTCAAATTTAACAGCGGCTGAACCGGTTCGTTTGTTCCGCATCACACGAAGTATTATCATCGACACGATCAAAAGCAAGATCAAATACGGCAAATAGGCGGAGTGGCTCATTTTTTAGATGTTTATTGAATATCACATTAATTCCCGCGAAAATAAACAAATTTGTACTCCCATTGTTAAAACTTCAACGCACTTTTATATGTCATCAATTTTAATCACCGGCGGAACCGGACTTGTTGGAACACGGCTGGCGAAAATTCTTAGTCAAAATGGACATCAGGTCTCTTTGCTTAGTCGCTCATCCGGAAATTCCGAATTCAAATCGCACATCTGGAATCCCGAAAAAAGGATCTTCCCTGTTGAAGCACTAAATGGAGTTGATGTCATCGTGCATTTAGCAGGTGCCGGAATTGCCGATAAGTACTGGACGAAAAAATATAAAGAGAAAATTGTCAGAAGCCGTGTCGATTCTGCTAACCTGATCTTCGAAGTGCTCAAAAATAATTCTCATCAGGTAAAGTGTTTCATTTCCGCATCTGCCACAGGCTACTATGGCGAAAGCGGCGAAACCTGGGTCGATGAAACGCGACCTGCAGCCGATGATTTTTTGGGAAATACATGTAAGGTCTGGGAAAAGTCGGCAATGCAATTCGAAACACTCGGAATGCGTGTTGTCATTCTCAGAACAGGAATTGTTCTGGCAAAAGAAGATGGCGCAGTGAAACCAATGGCTTTGTCGGTAAAATTATTTGCCGGCGCTTCATTCGGTGATGGTGATCAATACATGCCATGGATCCATCTCGATGACTTATGCAGAGAATATGAATTTGCAATCACTAATCAATCACTACATGGTGCATATAATGCTGTGGCTCCTTCTCCGGTGAAAAATTCTTTCTTCATAAAGACATTAGGAAAAGTTCTGCATCGTCCGATCTGGCCGATCAATATTCCGGGATTTGTTTTGAAAACAATTCTTGGCGAAAAGGCAGTCGTGGTTCTGCAAGGACAAAGAGTAACGAATGATAAGATCAGACATGAAGGGTTTACGTTCAAGTATAACGATGTGAGAGTGGCGTTGGAGGAGGTTTTGAAAAATGAAGTGGAATGAAGTGGAATTAAAAAAAACACTGAGAGCACAATCCCGATAGCTATCGGGACACAATGAGAGCACGGAATTATCTCTGCTAAATTTGTTAAAGTAAAATATCAATGAAAAATCGCGAATTGAAATATAGAAGATCTGCGATTTTATCTGCGCCTTTTCTGGGGTCCCGATAGCTATCGGGATCTGCGGGAAATAAATGCACTCGAAAAACTTTCAATCTTAACTATAAGTAAAGATCAAATTACAAAAAAACAATGAACTTCTTCTGGTTTCGCCGCGATTTAAGACTTGATGACAATGCAGGACTATACCATGCATTACGTTCCGGCAATCCGGTGCAATGTGTTTTTATTTTTGATACTGAAATTTTAGAAAATCTGGAAGACAAGAATGATCTGCGGGTTGTTTTTATTCATCAACAAATTACCAGACTTCAGAACGATTTGATTGCACTTGGCTCTTCTCTTCTGGTAAAACACGGCAAACCAAAAGAAGTCTGGAACGACCTTGCAAAAGAATTTAAGATCGAACACGTTTTTACAAATCACGATTATGAACCTTATGCGAAAGTTCGCGATGAAGAAATAAAAATATTACTTCACAAAAAATCAATTCAATTCAACACATTTAAGGATCAGGTTATTTTTGAAAAAAGCGAAGTGACAAAGGATGACGGATTGCCTTATACTGTGTTCACACCATTTATGAAAAGGTGGCGGGCGAATGTTAAACCGTTTTATTTAAAATCTTATCCGACAGAAAAATATTTCGACGCTTTTGCAAAATCAAATCATAAACATCTTCCAACATTAGAACAAATGGGTTTTAAAGATTCTGTGATTGAATTTCCAAGACCAAAAGTTTCAAAAGACGTTTTGGAAAACTACATTCAACAACGCGATATACCATCTATCAAAGGAACTTCACGACTTAGTATTCACCTCCGCTTTGGGACAATAAGCATTCGCAAGCTTGTCCGACAAGCGTGGCCGCATGAGAAATGGGTGAATGAATTGATCTGGCGTGAATTTTATATGATGATCATGTGGAATTTTCCGCATGTTGTCGATCAGGCATTCAAAAATCAATACAACAACTTACCTTGGCATCATAACGAAACTGATTTCAAAAAATGGTGCGAAGGAAAAACCGGTTATCCGATTGTTGATGCGGGAATGCGCGAACTTAATGCAACTGGTTTTATGCACAACCGTGTTCGGATGGTCGTATCAATGTTTCTCACAAAATATTTACTCATTGATTGGCGATGGGGTGAAGCCTACTTCGCACAAAAACTTCTTGACTACGAATTATCAAGCAACAATGGTGGCTGGCAATGGAGCGCAGGCACCGGTGTCGATGCTGCTCCTTATTTTCGTTTATTCAGCATGAGCGAACAAACAAAACGTTTCGATCCGGAATTGAAATACATCCGCAAATGGGTTCCGGAGTTTGAAGACTTTTCTTATCCGAAGCCGATTGTTGATTATGTGTTTGCGAGGAAGAGGTGTTTGGAGTTTTTTAAATCAAACTTGCCGAAGTGAAGATCGTAAAATAAAACACTTGAGAACACGAGTTCACAAAAAGAACACGGAATTTTTCTGCGCTAAATCTGCGGGATCTGCGAGATCTGCGGGGAATATTTTTTAAAACATAGAGAACATAAAGTTCACAATGAGAACATAGAATTCTTAACGTACATCACCGGAATCAGGTTCGAATTCAAGCGAAACAGAATTCATACAAAACCGTTTATAAGTCGGTGGCGGACCATCATCAAAAATATGACCGAGATGCGAATCGCATCGTGAACAATTTACTTCTGTCCGCTCCATTCCATGCGACCTGTCTACCTTATACGTCACACTATTTTTTCTTGTAGCCTCAAAAAAACTTGGCCAGCCGCAAACACTTTCAAATTTTGAATCAGATCTAAAAAGTGTATTGCCGCAAACTGCGCAATAGTATGTTCCTAATGGATTTTTATCCCAGTACTTTCCTGAAAAAGCTCGCTCTGTTCCATTCTCACGGGCAACATGATAAAGTTCTGCAGAAAGAATTTTTTTCCATTCTGCATTGCTTACGTTGAGATGAGTTGTGTCTGATTTTGAAAAGTACGGATTGTTTCCGCGCCCAGTTTCTTGTTTATTCTTTGCAGAACAGGAAATCAAAAAACAAAGGGTTGCAATTAAAATCGGTTTCATAAATGATTTATTATTATATCTAATTCGCAATAAAGGTAAGTATTGAATCTGATATGTAGTAATCTTTGTCTTGCTTTAATCTTACAATAATATTTCCCGCAGAATTGCGCAGAAGACGCAGAAAATCCGCAGAAATTCCTTTGGAATTAATATCGTTTATTAAAGATACGAATAGTTCGAGTATATACTATTTCTTATATCACCAATTCAGAACATTATTCGATCTCACAGAGATCTCTGCGGATTTTCTGCGTACTCTGCGCAACTCTGCGGGAAAGAATTACTGGCGAAATATTTCGCTTTTCAACAATATACCGTCATGCACTAATTTAAATCAGTAAGCATTCATCCCCTTTATTAATTCCTTTTCAAAATTTCTGTAAGAAATCTGCAGAGATTGGGACCCTTTCTCTACCAACTTCAGCATTGGTTTAGCGTAAATAATACCACTAAACCACCCAATGCTCACTCGTCATTTCCGTTTATTTTTAGTGACTGTAACTGCGCTCCTATCATGCGTAAGTACATCCTACGCCGGCTCGTTCGGCGTGCAAGCGGCGTTTGTGCATAATAACACCAAGCAGAGCGTTGATCAGGTGGCAAACAATACCCTTCGTATTATCAATAACGCTCCCACTCCTGTAAGATTTCATGTGAATTTTTCACTTCCTTCCGGCTGGGAATATTTAGGAAACCCCGAAAAAGACATTGAATTGGCCGGAAATGATTCCATCTTTCTTCCGGTGCGTCTGATAGTTAACAGAGATTCCAAAGGTGGAACCAGTTATATCGTAACGGCTTGGCTATCCTCAGAAAAAGGTGTTCAATTCTCTTCCCAGAACTGGTATGTAACAATTCCAATTCATTCCGAATGGAATGCCAGCATTCCGGTCAAACAACAATATTTCATAACCGGTGTCGATTCATCCGGGTTCAGAGTCCGATTCCGAAATACGGGAAATGCCGATGAACAAATTCGCATTTCCCTGATCCCCGATTACAGATTAGAAGTCTTACGACAGAGTGACGGCGGTGCTGCTCTCTTATTCTTCACCTTAAACCTTCCGGTCGGCGCAGATACTGTGCTGACTTTTCCCGTTAATAAAAGATCGCAATCAAAGAATATCGGAAAGAAAGATGCAGACTTACATGCTACTCCTTCAAAAGAACTTTATACAATCCAGGTACTGGCAAAAGCATTATCAAGCACAACCAGTTGGAGCGGTACAGTTCAGTTTTTCAAACTTGGAAACACTGTAAAGCAAAATGAATTTGGTCGCTCTGCAATTCCACTTGTACTTGAAGCAAACGTTTACGATGTTTTATCGGATGGAACAACGATGTCGCTCGATGCTTATGGCAGTGTTTTTCCGAAAGATAATACGATCATCAATTATCGTTTTCAAACTGTATTTATCACAAACTTCCTGGAACAAAATTCTTTTCTTGGAAACAATCACTATATCGGATACTTCTCAAACAATGCAATCGTTGAAGTAGGAGAAGTAAACGGTTGGGGAAGAAGTTTGCTGACTGGAAAAGGAATAAAAGCTTCATATACGTATGGGAAAAATACACTTGGTGCCATGTACACAAGAGGTCCCGGCTTTTTCAGAAATAATTATGCTGAAGGGATGGGATTTTATCATAGCTTCAGAAACAAAAAACTGATCTGGAATAATTATTATTCTACTCAGCAAAATAAAAACCTATTCTCAAAGACAGACCTTGCAAGTACCTCTGTAAGCTATAAGATCAATCAGCATCACCAGGTTTTACTAGGTGGTGGAGGTAGTATAGAAAGTTATAAGCGAGATTCTGTAAGAGCAGCAGTTCCCGGATTTGGCTATGACATGACGTATTCCGGTAGCTACAATAAATTGAATGGATCAGTTTCTTATTCTACAGGTACAGGAAATTATTCCATTGCACACGGAACTACAATGATCTCCGGCCGGATGAATTATAATTTTAATGCTAAAAAACTGATTGCATTCTCTTACCAGAATTTCAAACAGCGTCCTGAATATTTTTTCAATGGAGTCATCACCTCAGGTGCTCCTACCCGCTCCGACAGATATGAATTGCGTTATGGCATTCAATCACCAACTGCTTTTGCATTCCTGAAGCCTACTTATATGTATGAAGAAAATCAAACACTTCGTACAAGAACGAAAGGATTGGGAATTGAATATAATTTAAGAAACCTGCAAAGCGTCAGAATTTCAACAAGTGGTTTTTTCGGATATGCTAAAGCGATCGACTATAATGTTCCGAACTTCTTCATGGCAAGAATGAGTGTTTTTGCAAGATGGAATAAAATGTTCGTCAGCATGCGTTACTATTATGGAGCAAATCAGATCTCTGAACAAATACGTTTTTTAAATGATAAGATCACACCTCAGTCTGTACACATTGTAGGTGCATACGATTACTGGATGGCCGAAGGAAAGCTATTACTTACAACCACTACCAATTTAATGTACGAGTCGTATTTCAAAAAAGTCAATTTCAGATTACGTCCGGAATTATATTATTATACAAAGACCGGAATGCGTCTTTCATTCTATGCTTCTTATATGAGTACAAAGCAAGGCGCAAATCCTTTGCTGGAAGATCGTCCTGGAAAAGAAGATTTCGAAGCTACAGCAAACAGCGAATTAAGTATTGGCTTTGGAGTAAGAAAGCAAATTGGCATACCTGTTCCGGGGAAAAAATATATTTCAACGACTGTTGTCATCTTCAAAGATTTGAATGGTAACCGAAAACTGGATGCAAACGAAGAAGGTGTAACAGATATGTTGGTGAATATTCGTCCGATCGAATTTAAAGACGATGGCAGCGATACAACTTCTATGAACAGAACTAATGGTGAGGATTTCATCACGAATTCAAAAGGCGAGATCATCTATACAAATATTCCAGCAGGAACATATAGTATAAAATGTAATTCTCTCGTCTCTCAAAGTGAATGGTTCGATGCAAACAATGGCGAATATCTGATGGACAAGCGTCAGACTATTTACATACCGCTTACAAAGGGAGTCCGCATCACAGGATCTCTTCTGGTCGAGCAAGACAAATATTCAAATTCAGATGTCAAACTTGATATTGCACGTATACGTGTAACGGCAATTGATTCATCGGGAAAAACATATTCTGCTTTAACAGATGGAAACGGAAGTTTCATGATGTATGTACCAACCGGTATTTACATGCTGACTGTAAACGAATCGGCCCTGGGAAGCAATTACATGTTATTGCAAAATAAGATAAATATCGACTTAAGTTACTTCACTGATAACTTCAGCATAACTTTTAATGCAGTCGAAAAGAAACGAAAAATGAATATTAAAAAGTTCAATCTGCAAGGAGAAGAGCAAAAATGATATAACAAAGCTAAATGTGATTCGTAAATATTAGCAAACTATCCAAAAACCAACCAATGAAGATTATTTTTAGATTATTATTCGCAATCATCCTGCTCTCGTCGGGCGTAATAAAAGGACAGAATGTGAGTATTTCACCAAGCAGGCTTTATTACAAGACCGCTATTGGTGAATACAAAACCCAGGAAATTAATATCACGAACAGTTCAAAAAATAAACAAGCTTTTGTGATCACCTTCTCTGACTTTGAACCTGCAGGAATTGAAGGTAAGTCACGTTTCATGAAACCGGGAGAAAGCGAGAACACTTGTTCACAGTGGCTAAGTGCAACTCCATCTTTCTTTGAATTAGAACCGGGAACTACACAAAAGGTTCAGGTCTTGTTACAGGTTCCGGCAACACCGGAAGCCAACAAAGTAAAATGGGCGGCTATGCAGATCAAACTTGCAAAAGAAAAAGATGGCGGTGATGGCAGCGATAAAAATGCAATCGGATTAGGTATCACAGAAACGTTTCAATTTGTAGTTCACATCTTCCAGTCGCCGCCAACGGTGGTCGACAAAAGTGCAGAGTTGATCAGCTTCCGTGAAATGCCTTCTTCTGAAACCGATTCTACGCGTATCCTATTATTGAAAGTAAAAAATAACGGCGAATCAATTCTTGATTGTGCATCATATCTTGAATACACTCATTTGCAAAGTGGAAAAGACGACAGACAAAAACCTTTTGCCTTTACACTTTTACCGGGAGCATCAAGAGAAGTAAAATTTGCAATACCGAAAGAACTGTCAAAAGGAAAGTATTCCGTCTTAGGTGTAGTTGACTTTGGCAGCAGGGAAAATGTACTCGCTGCAGAAATGGAAATAGATCTGAAATAACTTTGATCCACAGGTTAAATCAGAATATGATAAAATTAAAAGAATGACTTTATTGAAAATGCTAGCTTTAAATAAAGGAGTTCGATTAATAGTACCGGAATCAAGTAGAAATGCACAATTCTGGAATTATAGTGAAGAGTGGGATAAAACTGTAAGAACGCACAACGTTTTATCTAATACTCACAAACCAAACGACACATATTTGTAGTGTCCAATACACAATTAATCATTTAAACAAATTAAAAAAATCACACCCCCCAATGAAAATGAAATTTATCACACGTGTGTTAACAGTAGCAGCAATTACATCAGTATTTGCAGTTAACACTTCGAAAGCTCAGCTTTCAGATCAAGAGTATGTAGCAGTTACGATGGACCTTCAAGGTATCCTGGAACTAGACATGACTACTGAACCACAAGTTGATTTCGTGTTTAACACGATTCAAAAATACCAGGTTGGTATCACAAAGTACAATGCAACTCGTTTAGAGGTCAACTCTACTGTGCCTTGGGATTTGTATGCTCAACCAAGTACTCAATACTGGACGCAGCAAATTGCTTACGGTGCCGGTACTAACGGTCAGGGAACATTACCTTCAGAGGTATTAGAGATGCAGGCTATCCAGTCTAACTCTGTTGCTGCTCCCCTTACATTCAATAGCTTCATAGGCTTATCAAGTAACGCAGGTGCAAACACTGCTTCTTTAACTCCATCAGCGAGCACGCAATTCCTTGCGGGTGAATTCGCTCAAGGTGTTTCCAGCAGCTACGCTCCTTCAACTTCTACTTCAAGTCCGTTGACAAACAAATTCCTGATTCACTACCGTATCAAACCGGGTGTTCCAGCGAACTTCCCGAACTTGACTACACAATATCCGGCTCTTGCTGCAACTACGTTTACAGCTTTGACTCCGTATGCTCAACCGGGCTACTATGATCTTGAAGTAGTGTACACACTTACTGAGGATCTATAAAAAGAAATCCTTTAGGATATTCAAAAAAAAAGAAATTTTTGCACGGCCTTTCAAGGCCGTGTTTTTTTTTGAGTATAATTGAAACATTCACTGCTATTATCAGTAAATCTCCTTTGAGGCTTCTCCAGCCTTCCACACATGCATCTAATCAGAAAGTTTATTCTTATTGTTTTTCTTTGTCAGCTTCCGGTTTTGAGTAACGCTCAATCGGTAGACATTGAACTGGTCAGTGCAACGAATGTGGATTTTCGTTTCGACTCATTTTACAAACTTACCAACGGTATCTTCATTGCCAATGCTATCACATTTAACATTGAAGCAGTCGGAACTCAATGGGATCTTTATATGGGTTCTGTGACAGCCATTCCCGGTGTTTGGGATAATGTTCAATATTATGGAACAAGTGGTAATGGTGCTCCTGGTGTTGGTATTGTACAGACAAGAGTACATAACCTGAGTAGCACACCACAGATCTCCGGATTTGTCCCGCTTCAGGATATTGCAACTTCTACACTCGACATTATAGGAAATCACAATATGGTAGACGCTCCCGTTAATTGTTCCGATCCTTCACCGGTTGGAACAAATACAGCAGGCAGTTATTTATCGGATCCGCAGTGTTATCAGTTTCGTGTTGACTTGCGGATTGTTCCCGGTTATTTTTACAGACCTGGCTTGTATACTTTGCAGATTGAGTTTATTGTGGCGCCGGATCTTTGATCTTTCGTAATATGTAATTCGAGATTCGATGTCGGCTTTGAAGTTGAGGGTTCGTGTTTATGAAATGTGATTTTATTTCCCGCAGATTTGCGCAGAATACGCAGAAAATCCGCAGAGTTCTCTGCGAGATCATGTTATTATACATTATTGACAGAAAAAATTCTTCTATTCTTTACACTGTACATACAAAGTAAAACAAATTCTTTTAGTGCATTGTCAGTGCTAACTTAGCGATCCCAGGGGCTTCTCTGCGAATTTTCTGCGCATTCTGCGCAACTCTGCGGGAAAGATTTATAGCAGTTAATTGTCAATAACCAATTTGACCATGAATCCTTCTCATTCCAAACGTTATTTAATCTTCAACAAATCATCCGGCGTATCAATAGCCACACTCTCAAGATTCGTAACTGCTGTCTTTATGTGGTATCCGTTTTCTATCCAGCGTAATTGTTCAAGAGACTCGGTAATTTCTAAATTCGTTTTTGCAAGTCCGGAAATTTCGGCGAGCGTTTTGGTTTTGTAACCGTAGATACCGATGTGCTTATAATAGGTTGAATTTTTCAGCCATTCCTGCTCGGGAAAATTTCTGTTATATGGAATCGGGGAACGACTGAAATAGATGGCATCCATTTTATTATTCAATACAACTTTCACATTGTTATGATTGAAAAGTTCTGAAGGATCGTCGATCTTTTTTACCAACGTTGCGATTGAAACGTTTTTATCCTCAAGTAATGTACAAAGCATATCGATCTGTTCCGGATGAATATATGGTTCATCGCCCTGTATATTAATTACAGCATCCCACTCACCTGTTATTCCTGATTGGATTATCTCTGCACACCGATCAGTTCCACTCTGATGTTCGGGAGATGTCATCCATGCCTTGCCGCCAAAACTCTGCACGTGATCAAATATGCGCTGATCGTCTGTTGCTATCAAAACAGAACTCAACTTTACTGCCTTTCCGCATTGCTCATAAACTCGCTGAATCATACTCTTTCCCTGAATATCTACCAATGGCTTTCCGGGAAATCGTGTCGATGCATATCGGGCGGGAATGATTCCGATTATTTTCATGGGTCGTATTATATCTCGTGTGAAATTATAAAATTAGTGCGAAGTATTATATCACAATGTAAAATTCACCTGACCAATAAATATTCTTGGCGGCTGCATGTCGGCCGGACGTTGCATGTAAATGTAGTTGGCTAGGTTCTTAACGATGAAAGACAATTTTACATTGTCTGATATCGTCCATGAGGTTCGGAGGTCATAGATCGTATCGCCGTGACGATGATATTTTCTGTAATGTCCAATTCCCAGTCCTGGTTGAAAAGCAAAATCAAGAAGTCCGCTGACAAAGATCTTGTCTATATTTTCCATTCTGCTTGAATATCGCACACTCACACCGATCTCAAATTTTTTCCATTCTATACTCAGATCAGCTTTGATCATACTCTTCGAACGATATTTCAGAAAATCTGTTGAATCACTGCCCATCACAGTTCCAATACCTCCTACCTTAACTATAAACGCACTGTCATAAGAAGTTTGTCGTGGATCAAGTAACGTAATACTTGTCATCGCATTTACTTTCCAGTTTTTTCCAATTGGTCCGCTTAAAAATAAAGATGCATCAAATCCCTGGATCCTTGTATCACCTATGTTTAATGATTTGAATCCATTTCCTATCAATGGCTCCGAAGAGGCTCCCCATTGCGCGAAAGAAAATTCAATCATATTCTTGTACTCATTTCTAAAGATTGCCATATCAATATATCCAGACCATTTTTTTAATCTGAATAATTGTTTGACCCCAATTTCATAGCTCACACCTTTTTCTGATTCCAGATCTGAATTAGGATAGATCACAACACTTCCGACATTCGTCTTAATAAATTTCTCGGCAACCGAAGGAAATCTGTAGCCTTGTCCAACAGATGCTCTAAAGTATGTTCCTTTAAATGGATTATAATTCACGCCACCTCTGAAAACCGGTGTCCACTTTTCCTGAATACTATCGATCTTACTTCTTTCAGCCCTCGCGCCGCCTGAAACAGAAATCTTTTTGTATTTGAAATCTCCCTGTATATATCCGGCTTGTTGAACTCCTGTATGATCACCATAGAGTTCACTTTCAACAGTAGAATTTGTATTTACAAGTCCACCGATAATATTCAAATTTTCCTTGATCGTTTTTTGATATTGGAATTCAGAATAAAACAAAATTGCTTTCGAATTCTGATTGGTATTATTTTCATTTGTTGTATTGAACCATCGACTCCTGAATCTGAAAGTTCCGCTTCTTTTATTTGAATAAGTAATGAATGGATCCACATTTGTTCGGTATGTTCTTGAATTACTCAACGTACCCGGAGCCGGAGTATATGCTCCCGTTGTATCGTTTTTGAAAAGAAAAAATATTGTACTGACACCGGCCATTGTATTCATATTTACTCCTGCACTCAAACCTTCCACTTTTTTAAAACGATACCGGGTATTGAAATTGAACCGGCCACGCTGTTCCTTTTCACCTTCGCGGTAACCCTGATCATCAAATACATTTTCACCTACTACAAGATCTAGATTTCCGACCTGCTGACTATGAAAAAAACTAAAGCCCGATGTGCGCAGAACTTTATCGCCCCACCATTTGAGATCATACTCTTTTCCATCAATAGAAAAAACCGGACGATCGTAGATACCTGAGAAAAATGAAACTTTTGTTATTGGCTTAGCCTTCGGATATGCCGTGCGCACATTGATCACTCCATTCAAAGCAGAAGATCCAAACAATACACTACTTGCACCTTTGATCACTTCTACTTGTTCAAGATTTTCTATCGGAATAAAATTCCATTTAGTATCATTTGCATCTGCTGTCAGTTGCGGCAAGTCGTCGACAAGCAATTGCACACGACTTCCTGCTCCATAACTCCAGCCACTTCCACCTCTGATATTAGCCTGTCCATCGATGATCGTTACTCCCGGAACAAATTCCATTGCCTCCTCCATGTTTACGACATTTTTGCTTTCAATTAATTGCGGCTTCAAAACTTCCATTGAAACTGTAACTTCTTCCAGCTTCTGCTCAAATTTTCCGGCACTGATAACAACAGTATTCAATTCCGTTCCTGAAGTTTTCATTCTGAAATTTAGTTCCTTCTTTTCACCTGCATTTATTGAAATAGTTTGCTTTCCTATTTCATAAGAAAGCATTCTGAATGAGATCTGATATGTTCCCGGAACAAGATTCAAATTGTAAAAACCATTAAGATCAGTACCAGCCTTTATAGTCGTATCAACATAAACTATAACTCCTATCAGAGGTTCATTGGTTTTCTCATCTACAATTTTTCCTGACAAAGTTGCGTCCTGAGCAAACATCAATTTGGACAGCGATAAAAATAAAGCAAGCAAGAGTGTATTTCTCATAGTATATTAAATGTAAAAAAAGAAGCAATGTTGTAATATTGACAGCTTTCTTTCAGGAACATCTCCTGAAACAAAATTACTGAATAAATAGAAACATAAATTAGATGGATAAAGTTGATGATGAACAATTGATGTACAAACTTGCGCTGCACCTGCTTCCCGGAATTGGTCCGGTAAGCGCCCGGAATCTTGTCAGCTATTGTGGTGGCGTAAAAGAGATCTTTCATACCCGCAAAGGGGAACTTGAAAAAATCCCTTTCATAGGATCTGAAAGAGCTAAGGAAATTATAAAGTACAAGAACTTTCAGGAGATCCGTGATGAAGTGGACAATATCAGGAAAAACAATATTCAAACTCTCTTTTATCTTGATAAAGAATATCCGCAGCGATTAAGAAACTGCGACGATGCTCCTGTCTTGCTTTTTTATAAAGGTAATGCCGATCTTAATGCACCTCGAATAATTTCTGTGGTGGGAACAAGGCACATCACAACATATGGGAAAGAAATGACCGATAAGTTGATAAAGGAATTAAGCGAATACCAGCCTTTGATTGTCAGCGGTTTAGCTTATGGTGTCGATATTCAGGCACACAAGGCTGCATTAAAAAACGATCTGAAGACAATTGGTGTTGTGGCACATGGACTTGATAAAATGTATCCTGCCGACAATGCAGCGACAGCTTTAAAAATGTTAAATAATGGCGGACTGCTTTCTGAATACATCCATGGAACCAAACCTACACGCGATAATTTTCCAGCCAGAAACAGGATCGTTGCCGGATTAACAGATGCTGTAATAGTCATTGAATCTGCTACACGAGGCGGAGCGCTGATCACTGCTGAAATTGCAAACAGTTACAACAGGGATGTTTTTGCATTGCCCGGACGAGTTAGCGACATGTATTCAAAAGGCTGTCATGCACTCATCAGACAAAATAAAGCTATGATCTTTGAAACTGCTGCTGATATAGCAGATGCCATGAACTGGAATACGAATGAAAAACAAGCTCCTCAAAAACAGATGCAGCTTTTCGAAGATTTTATGCCCGACGAACAAGCGATCATTCAAGCATTAAACGTAAAAAATTTAATGTCGATCGATGAAATCGCTTTAACAGTAATGATGCCTGTCAGTAAAGTTTCTTCTCTTTTACTAAAACTTGAATTTTCAGGAGTATTGACTCCTTTGCCCGGAAAAGTTTTCAAACTACATCGCTAATTTACTTCAAAAGATAAATCGACAGCACATGATTTTTTTTAATCACTTCTTATGATTCAACAAAATAATTTTCGTTACTTACAATAAAAATTCAACTACTGCATGGGAAAGAAATTATATCTGATGACTGTCATTGCAGCCATCACCTTTCTCACCTCTTTTGCCGAAAAACCAATTACTGTTTTTTACGAAAAGAACGGTATGATGACCTATGATGAATTGACCAGAAATGTTCTGATTAATTCACAGAATGAAAAAGTTGCAACTACTACATTCCATCGTGCTTATTCTAAAAAAGACTGGTCGGTATACGCCGAACAAGCTATGGTACTGGCATCGATCAATTACAGAGCTGGTCAGAAAGAATCGGCTATAGATTATTTTAAAAAGGCAATTTCAGGCTTTTTAAATTCCGGATCTGCTGAAGGTCAGGCAATGGCACATTGTGGAATTGCGCTTATTTTTCAATATAACAATCAGATTGATTCTGCAGTTCAGTATTTCAATAACTCAATAAAGTTAAATCATTCTGCAAATAATTTTATCGGAGAATTAAAGGTTCGCTTCTTGCTCTCAAAAGCGTATGAAAGCACAGAAGATCATGCATCCACTCTTCTGAATTTTAAAGAAGCGATTTCAATACTTCCAAATATTTCAGATCCGAACATGAAAGCTTATTTATACAATAGCTATTCAGAGGAATTAATTCACAGCAAAAATGAAGATGAAGCATTGACCTATCTTCAAAAAGCTTTGGCGCTTTCTGAAAAGAACAAGGTCCAGAAAGCTGTTATCTACAGAAATATTGGAATTGTTAATTTCAATAAGGGGGATTATGTTAGTGCAACAGGTAATTTTGAAAAAAGTCTGGTATCAGATTTCAGACTTCCTGCGCTTCGTTTGCTAAGAGATACATATTTAAAGCTATATGCTTCCGGTAAAGTCGGCGGCGATGAGAAAAAAGAAAACCTTTATTCAACGAAATATAAATTATTAAAAGATAGCGTTGAAGATGTCTTAAACAGCAGAATGCTCAGTCCTGATTCTTTCACACTTGAATTGAAAGAGAAACTTTTTGTTACCAAACTTCTTACCCGTACAAAAAGCATGAGTAGTGAAATGAACAGGAACAGTATTGAATTTAATCAACGACTGACAGAAGCTGAGTTAGACCGCTTGAAAGCAGAAGAAGCTCTTGAACGTTTCCACGAAGAGCGAATGAATGAAGAAGCTGCTAACAGAGAACGGGATGATCTGGTAAAAGAGTTGGAGAAAGAAAAAGCGATTCAGGAACTTGCTTTGACGAATACAGAACTTGCCCGAGAGAGACAACAACGATGGATCCTGATACTTTTTAGTGGCGTCGTACTGGTCACAACGATCCTGCTCTTCTTATATAATCGCTACCGGCTAAAACGGAAATCGCATAGTGCTCTGGACTCTGCATTTTTGGAATTAAAAACTGCACACAGGAAATTGAAGGAAACGCAGGAACAACTGATCCGTTCTGAAAAAATGGCATCATTAGGTCAAATGACAGCCGGAATTGCGCATGAGATCCAGAACCCCCTCAACTTCGTTTTAAATTTCGCTGAAGGGTCGAAAGAGCTCTTGAAGGAACTTCAAGAGTCAACTGACGAAACCGACCGGAAAGAGATCGCCGACAGTCTGGGCTTAAACCTCACAAAGATCGGTGAACATGGCAAACGAGCAGATGCCATTGTTAAAAATATGCTGCAACACAGTCGAGTAAACAAATCAGAACGGGTACCGACTGATCTAAACAAGTTGGCTGAAGAATATTTCCAACTTGCTTTTCACGGCTTAAGGGCAAAGGACTCATCATTTCAATGTACCCTTGAAAAGGAACTTGATCCGAATTTTCCCATGCTGGAATTGATTCAGCAGGATATCAGTCGTGTGCTGTTAAACCTATTCAACAATGCCTTCTATGCAGTTAACCAAAAAGCACAGAAGAACAATCCTGGTTTTGTTCCCACAGTAAAATTATCGACTATGGTTTATGGTAATTTTGCTTTTTTGACCATTCACGATAATGGTGATGGTGTTCCTAAAGAGATCAAAGAGAAAATTTTCGAACCGTTCTTTACTACCAAACCCGCAGGACACGGAACAGGTCTTGGGCTATCGCTGAGTTTTGAGATCATCAAAAATCACGGGGCAAGGATGGAGATGGAGAGTGAACTTGGGATTGGAACAACGTTCAAGCTGATCTTTAAGATTGGTGGGTAGTTCCCATTTGCTATAAACTTACTCTTAAACTTACTCTTGAACTAAAAAATTAGAGTAAGTTTAAATTTAAGAGTAAGTCTATAGCAAAAAAGAGAGCAACCTCACGATCGCTCTCTTTTTTAAAAACTTTTCTTTACAATTAAGAAAGGTGCTTGCTTACAAGTTTTGTCATTTCGAACATAGAAACTTGTTTTTTGCCATTGAACACTTTTTTCAAATTGTCATCAGCATTGATGTTACGTCTTTCTTTAGGATCTTGAAGATTGTTCTTCTTGATGTAAGCCCAAAGACGTTTAGTGACTTCAGTACGCGGAAGTGGTTTGTTACCAACTACAGGCTGAAGAGCATCAGAGATGTTCATCGGCTTCATGAAAGCAGCATTTGGCGTACGTTTAACTTTAGCTTTAGCCGGAGCTTTTTTAGCCGGAGCTTTTTTAGCTGGAGCTTTCTTTGCTGGAGCTTTTTTAGCAGCTACTTTTTTCTTAGCAGGTGCTTTTGGTTTTGCTTTAGCAGCAGCTTTCTTTGCCGGAGCTTTTTTCTTAGCTTTTTTAGTTGCCATGATTTTTAAAACGATTTAAGGTTTTCTATTAATACAAATCAACGAAGTTTTTCATAGGGAAAACACATAGCCCTTAAGAAGTTTTCCACAATCCAAAATCTGTTTCTCATAGGTAAAACTTCATCTGTTCAGAGCCTTCACAGAGGTAAAAAAGTATGCTTTCAGAGGAGTTTCATTCTTGCTTCTGCTCACTTTATTTTTTTCATCTTCAATTTTTCACAAACCTTCTGAAAAGCCCGTAAATACTGGCATTTAGCAGCTTTTTCATTGGTAATACATAGATGAAAATATGCTTTCTCCTATGAAGAATCATGGTCGAAAATGTGATTTGGCTATTAGCGGGAATATTGATATTATTGTAAAGGGTACGGATGGGTTTGCACTTATTCACAAGGCCCACTTGTTAACAAAGAGAAAATTTATAACGTGAACAATCTGATCCTTCGGCTTTTTTTACTCTGCGCTTTACCTTTGTTCAGTCTTGCGCAAGACTCAACAGCCACTCGTTCCCTGGTAGGATGCGTTTCCGGCAACTGCGAAAATGGCCTAGGTGCCTATAGAACCTCAAATGGAAATTTGTATCAAGGTGTCTTCAGCAATGGAAAATATCATGGCGCAGGTAAGATGGATTATAAAGACGGCGACGTTTATGAAGGCAATTTTGCCCAGGGAAAAATGAGCGGTAAAGGGATCTATACATATAGAGACGGTACTATCTACGACGGAAATTTTGCAAATGGCAAAATGGAAGGTCCGGGCATCATGACTTATGTCAGCGGAAATCGATACGAAGGTTCTTTTTCCAACAACATGAAATCAGGACAAGGGATATACTTCTTTAATGATAGTAGCCGGTATGAAGGAAACTTCGTTACCGATAAAATGGATGGAGCCGGGAAGATCACTTATTCGAATGGAGATAGTTATTCCGGAAATTTTGTAAAAGGAAAACAAACCGGAAAAGGTACTTACAAGTACCATGATGGCAATGAATACTCCGGCGATTTTGTAAACGGAACTTTTTCCGGTAATGGAAAACTATCTCTTACTGACGGTAGCAGCTACGAAGGTGAGTTTAAAAATGATAACATGGAAGGTTTTGGAATCTTCTATTATAATAATGGTGACCTATATATAGGAACGTTCATGAACGGAAAGTATAATGGTTGCGGAACCTACTTTTATTCTAATGGCGACAGATATACCGGCGATTATCTCAATAATCAAAGTCACGGAACCGGTACATTTATTGAAGCTTCCGGTGAAGGTACAACCTACCATTACCTGAATGGAGATATCATTGGAGAAGGTATACAGCTCTATAATTTTGCTATCAACCACTCACCTGCTCCTTCACAGCAAATAACTGAGCCTGTCGTAATTTCAACGTCAGAACCTGCAACTCCTACAAAGAC
>JAYUWA010000129.1:0-2232 GCA_043753795.1 Bacteroidota bacterium
TGTAAGAGAATTTAAAGCAGGAATATATTTTGTGAAAATTGAAAGTGTGAAAGGAAGTTGTACGAAGAGGTTTGAGAAGATTGATTGAGTTGTAGATAAAATAAACACAAGAACACAATCCCGATAGTTATCGGGACACAAAAAGAGCACGGAAATTTTGATTTTCAAGTTTCGTCTTTACAAGTGAAAGCAAATTCATCTTTATAAAATATATTTTTTGAAACCTTCCTCAGAAAATGTCATGAAAATAAAACGTAAATAGCAGCAGTATGCACTTCCCACCGGCAGAGGTCAATGCAGTAAAAAAACTGATCAGCGATTCGAAAAACGTAGTGATCACGACTCATCATCGTCCTGATGGTGATGCTATGGGATCATCTTTAGGATTGTATAATTATCTGAAATTACTGGGCTGCAATGTCAATGTTGTAACTCCAAGCGATTATCCTGATTTTCTTTATTGGTTACCTTCGAATAACATTGTTGTCAATTTCGAATATTCAACAAAGCAGGCAAAGGAACTTATCAGTAATGCAGATCTTATTTTCTGTCTCGATTTTAACTGGTTAAGCCGGGTCGATAGTATGGAAAGTGATCTGCGAAGTTCTACGGCAAAAAAAGTGCTGATCGATCATCATCTTGATCCTGAAAATGTTTACGATCATGTTTTTTCATTTACAGAAGCATGTTCGACCTGCGAACTGATCTATCGTTTCATTGATGCTTTGGGAGATTCAGAAAAGATCAATAAAGATATTGCTGAATGTTTGTATTGTGGTATCATGACTGATACAAATTCGTTTCGCTATTCTTCGATGAAAGCGGATGTGCATAGGATCATTGCGCGCTTAATGGAAGCAGGAGCAGAGAATTACAAGATCCACGAAAGAGTCTATGATACCAGTACTGAAAACAGATTACGGTTACTTGGCTATTCATTGAAAGAAAAATTGATCGTATTGCCTGAATACAATACCGCTTATCTGGCATTGTCACAGGCTGAACTTGAAATGTTCAATCACAAAAGTGGCGATACGGAAGGATTGGTAAATTATGCTTTGAGTATAAACGGAATTAAATTTGCAGCCTTTTTCTCCGAGAAAGACGGCTTGATAAAAATTTCATTCCGTTCAAAAGGCGATTTTTCTGTAAAAGACTTTTCAGGAAAATATTTTAGTGGCGGGGGACATAAGAATGCTTCCGGTGGAAGATCGGAACTTTCATTGTCGGAAACGGTAAAAAAGTTTCTGGACCTATTGCCTGTCTACAAGAATGAATTGAACGCTGTCTGATGAAACAAATATTCGTTATTATAATTCTTGTGGTGATTGCTTCGTGCAAGAGTAAAAACGAGCCGGAGCAAGTCCGGATGACTGAACTGGAAATGAACGACCGCTTGGCGAATGCAAATAAGAACCGTGTAAAGCAGGAGTCAGAAGAAATCGAGGAGTTTATTAAACAGCGTCAATTTAAAACGGAGAGTACCGGAACAGGATTGCGTATTGAGATCTACGAAAGAGCTAAGAATGGTCTTCCACCTGTTGAGCATGAAGAAGTACAGATTACATGCAAGGTTTATATGCTTGATGGTACACTTTGTTATGAAACTGATACGACTAATCCGATTGCATTCAAATTAGGAGAAGGGATGCAGATCCGTGGTCTGGAAGAAGGAATAATGAAAATGATAGCCGGTGAAAGCGCAAGATTGGTCATACCAAATCATCTGGCCTACGGACTAAGTGGTGATCAGGATAGAATACCTCCCGGAGCTGCATTATATATCGACGTTACATTATTAAAAGTAAACAAATGAAAAAAGTAAGTTTGGTTCTTTTTATTGCAGCAACATTGTTTGGTTGTAATTTAAAGAAAGGTGAAGAAAAGAAAACTGATTCCGGATTTAAGTATGTTATTTATACCAAATCAGAAGGACCGAAAATTCAGCTTGGTGATTATGTAACCTTGATCATGGTCTATAAGAATGAAAAAGATTCTATTTTGTTTGATTCAAGAAATTCTGCTTTACCCTTAAGATTTCAACTCGATAAAATTCCTTTCAAAGGAAGTTTTGAAGATGGACTTTTGAATCTGACAAGAAACGACAGTGCAACATTTTTTGTACCTGCTGATTCGCTGTATGCTTATTTGTTTACAGGGAAATCAGGGATGGTCATTCCGCAATCAGAGACAGGATTTACTGCCGGTACACGTGTGAAGTTTGATATAAAG
>JAYUWA010000130.1:0-2227 GCA_043753795.1 Bacteroidota bacterium
CTAAATAACCACTGGCATCAACTTTTATTGTTCCATCATTGCATCCAATGCAATTTGTATTGGAACTATTTAAATTCATTATGAAATTACTCGGATTAATAGTAAAATTTACTACACCATAACATCCATTTCCATCATATACATAAACCGAATAAGATCCCGGTGATAAATTTCCAGTGAATATTTCATCTGAAGTAATTCCCCATGATAATGATCCGCTGATTGAATCAATACCCGCATTCGTTGGGAAGTAGGGAATGGATACTGATCCATCATCTATTCCGTTACAAGATACTGTGAAATTTCCATAAGGAGCACCCAGATAAAAATCATCATACCCAACAGTAAAATATACGTCATCACTACAACCATTTGAGTCAATGATTTGAACAGAATAAAAATCACCGACAAGAAAAGCTGAATATATTGTGTTTCCAGATACATTAAATACACCCGCAGGGAAAGCGGAATAGGGTGGAGTTCCATTTGAGATTTGAATTTCTACACTTCCAGTTCCTCCGCCACAATCAGCTAAGACACTATTAGCATAATCAACTTGCCCATCAGGAAGTGGATAATCCGATATTGTAAATTCTAAGGTTAATGTATCGCTGGCAGTGTTCTGTAGAAAGGTGGAATAATATCCGGAAGAAATACTATCTATATAAACTGTGTCTGAATTTACAGACCAGCCATTGGTAGCAGTAAAAGCTAATCCATTTGCATTTACTAAAAAGTAAATTTTACCGTCTGAAGATCCATTACAAATTCCGGATGTAGTAAGTGTTGAAATTACTGTTGCTGTAATAGGAACGGAATTTTGTGTTTCAGGGAATGGGTTTTTAGAAGATTCGTTCGATGCTCTAAAAACTATTTGGGCATAAGAGATAGATATTTGAAACAACAAAAAAATAAAGACAAGGGCAATTCTTCTGTAAAACATGATTACAAATTTTATTTGAGAGGTCAATATAGTTAAATTATTAAAATAAATTTATAATAAAGTCCCCTTCAAAAACATATACGCCAGCGTAAAATAAATGATCAACCCTGTCACATCGACAAGTGTTGCAATGAATGGTGCTGAAGATACCGCAGGATCTCTGCCTAATCTTTTCAGGAGCATAGGAATCATCGAACCGGCTATTGTACCATAGAGTACAACACCGATCAATGTAAATGAAACTGTAAGGCCGATCAGAAACCAATGTGGACCATAGATATCTGTAAAGTTTGTCCAGACTGCTATTCGTAAAAAACCAATCACACCCAGAATTGAACCAAGAGTTAATCCTGATAAAACTTCTCTTCTTATAACCTGCCACCAGTTTGACCAGGTGATCTCACCAAGTGCCATTGCACGGATGATCAACGTTGCTGCTTGCGAGCCGCTATTACCACCACTGGAAATGATCAGTGGAATAAAGAGAGTAAGTACTACTGCCTTATTCAATTCATCATTAAAGAAGCCCATTGCGCTTGCAGTGAGCATTTCACCAAGGAATAAAACAACCAGCCACCCGGCTCTTTTGCGGATCATCTTCGGAAGCGCGACTTTCAGATAGGGTTCATCGAGAGCCTCTGTACCTCCGAACTTTTGGATATCTTCTGTATCTTCCTCTTCAATGACATCGACAACGTCATCGATCGTAATGATTCCGATAAGCAGTCCGTTGAAATCCGTTACCGGCAATGCCATTCTATTCGTTTGCTTGAAGATCTCAATTGCAGTTTCCTGATCGGCTCTTGCATTCAGGTTTACAAATTGCCGATCCATCAGATCACTGACTTTCTTGTCAATTGGTGCAAGTAAAAAATCACGGACTTTTATATCGTCGATCAAGAAACCTTTTACATCGGTCACATAAATATTACTGATCGTTTCGCTATCGTTTCCATTTTTACGGATATAATCCAAAACTTGCTGAACCGTCCAATCTTCTTTCACAGAAATGAAATCAGGAGTCATCAGACGTCCGATACTGTCTTCCGGATAAAGAAGCAGTTCTTTTGTTGTCTTACGTTCCTCGTCTGTCAGGAGCGAGAGATAATGTTGTAAAGTTTCTTCAGGAAGTTTTTCGAAGAGGGCAGTCCGGTCATCAGGACTGATCTGATTTAATGTTGCAGCAACTTGTTCAACTGGATAGGAGCGAAGAAGCTCCATTTGTTTGTCGAAGTCAAGGTTCTCAAAGGTCTTGATCGCCTTTTCGGCATCTAGGACCTGAAA
>JAYUWA010000131.1:0-6923 GCA_043753795.1 Bacteroidota bacterium
ATAGTCCGGCAGCATTACTTTTTGTTTCAGGAATAAATGTGTTCCCAAACTCTTCAAAATACCACGGTGGTGCAGCTGGGTGTGTATAGTAAATGATGAAACCAAGAATATTGACAAAAAAGAAAGCTAGTGAGAAGCGGATAAATAGATCTTTTCTTTTGTTGTAAAGAAAAAATGCAAAGATCAATGGCAGTGGAACCCAGCACAAATAGAAGCTCGATGTAGCTATGTCGAGAAATGTTGATTGATGAAATCTTAAATATTCGTTTGGAGTCAGCAAAGTTCCTTCATGCATTATTCCAAACCAGCTTTTTTCCAGATTATAAAGTGGAAGAATATCAACTTCTCCAAAAGCCCAGTTGGGCCAGAGTTTCATACTGTCGAACAGGATCCAGTAAATTACAAAGATGGAAAAACCTGTAATGAATCGACGCGTAAGATCTGAAATGAAGAAAGATGCATTTACAATAGTGACCAGAAGTAAATGGTCGTTCCTGATTCCTGTTGAGATATATGCGAGGATAAGATAAATAACAGAAAGCAAAGGAACGATCAATTTCCTCTTCATGGTTGAAATTGATCCTGAAGAAGGATTCAGGTCGGTGCTCATCTTTTTGGAACAAATCGTTCTGTAATTGTTTGCTGCGTTGCAGGATCTTTGCCGATCAATTCTATGTACTCAATTGTAGGAAACCAGAAAGTTCCGCCATTCAACATTATAAAAACTTTTTTCAATTCGGAAAGTTTTCCATTTATATTGGTAAATGCTGCATACTTTTTAGGAGTACTCGTTGGCAATAAGTAAAAGTTCTTTTTATCGTATGAAACAAATTGTAATACATATGCATTCTTTTGTCCGTTATAGGGTCGAGAAACAAGACCATATGCATATTTCTGTTGTATGTATGAGAGTTCTTCTTTTGTGCTGTCACTGGCATATCTGATCCAGTAAATATGTATCGGATTTTTAGGATCCGGAGTTCCATCAGGCAATCGATTCACATCATAAACTATAGCATTCGTGTTTTTACTTCTCTGTACATAGAATAATGAATTTTCTGTTGCAGGCGGTACAGGATAAACTTTTGGTTTAACATCTTCGGCAGATTGTACTCCGGTAACAAACAATAAAATAAGCAGACTATATATTTTTAACATTGAGAAGATCAGTGATTGGCATTTTTATCCTGTTCGGTCATATACCGATGACATGCATCCAGGCGTTGGATTGCTGTATAGTTTGCCAATATTGCTACCAGCGCCAAAGGTAATGTGAAAATTGCAATTGTTTCAAATGGCTTGTCGATTCCGGGAAAAAACCATTTGGTATCTCCACCGGCGTAGTGAGCAACTATCCCACAGATCAATGCTGACAGTCCTATTGTAACCACTCTTTCCGGTCGTTGCATCAATCCATCCTTGCAAGGAATACCCAAGCCTTCTGCGCGTGCCCTTGTATAGCTAACCATTATTGATCCCATAAGTGCAATAAAACCTACCATTGAACTGAAAAAATAATGATGCGCTACCAGATAATAACAGATTCCGAGAAACATCAGCATTTCGCTGTATCTGTCGAGGACGGAATCATACAAAGCTCCGAATCGTGAAGTCATATTTCCTATCCGTGCAACTTGTCCATCGAGCATATCGAACATACCGGCAAATAAAATCATTGCGCCACCCCAGCCAATGTATGACATATCACCACGGGATCCTTCTTCTGCTCCCAATATAAAGATTACTGCAACTCCAATGTTAAGAACCAAACCGATTGTTGTCACTCCATTTGGTGTAAGACCGATTGAAATAAAAAACTTTACAAGCGGATGCAGGATCCGGTGCAAAAGATTTTGAAGACGGTCTCTTGTATTCATTTTAAAAGTCAAGTTTTGCACGGGCTCTGATACCAAATTCAGAAACCGATTGATTTTCAAGATAACTCAGACGTTTTATCAGATCGATACGAATCAATTTAAAAATATTCGTTATTCCAATACTTGCTTCCATATAAGGTCGGGCTTCTAGCGAATATGTAAGCAAAGATCCGTCCGGATTGGTTGGCAAACGGAATAGATCTGCATTTTGTGCAGGATCATTCTCATTTGTAATTCTTCCATACAACAATTTGAAAGTAGCAACTTCACGCCATTTCAGTTTTTTAAATATTGGAATCTTGTTGAAGAAAAATCCATTGAAATAATGTGTAAAGTTCACAGAAAAATATTCATCACTGACAAATTCCAAAAAGTTCATCAGATTGTATGATTGCAACTGATAAGAAAACGTCTGATTCGCCCTATGGATCTCTAGCAACGGATACGGAACTTTGCCAAATATTTTACCGGCTTCTACCTCTATATCTGAATATCCAAATGGTGCAACAAATGCACGCTTAAAAATATTTGCTGTCAATTTATGAAACGAATAATCGCTTTTCAGGAAATCTTTCTCGGAGAATTCATATCTGAGCCACATGATCGGATATTCATTCAACATCGGTGTCCTGTATGTTTTTCCCTGATAAAATTTCTCATGCGGAGCATAACGCATCATTAAATTGAAAGACGATGTTTCTAGTTCATTGATGGAATTTCCTGTAGTATCATTATAGTCAATTTTGTTGAAATGTAATGTTCCGGCAGGAGACTGGATCAGATTTTGAAATCCAATTGTATATGAAAAATTATTTGCGTTTTCATTCTGCAGTTCTAGGTTGAATGTTTTATTGTAGAGCAGCTTATCATTCTTGCCACGTTTGATCGAAAGTAATGCATTATCTTCCTGAACAAATTGTAATTCCTGACCCGGAATTTTCGTTTCATGCTGATATGAGACATAAATATTTTTCTGCGGAAAGTCGAGATAGGATTTCGGACCAATTGCTTTTTTTACTCCAACAAAATACTTCCATTGCTCATCTTTAAAACCATATACTCCATACGTTTCTAATTGAATGCGCTCACTGAATTTTTTTGTAGTCCTTCCACCGAGGCGCGCACGGAATCCTTCTATCGGATTATAACTGTAAAACGTACTGACTGGTCCGATCTCAAATATTCCGAAATCTTTGTATCCGGCAAATAGAAGTTCCAGTAAACTTACGGTGTGACGGAATGCAGGAACTTTTTGTACGCTATCTACCATCTGATAAACGCCTTTTTCAGAAGTCGTCAATTCACCATGTCGATGTTGATCGAAGTAACCTTCACCTCGCTTTTGTGATGAATCCGGAGTAACGACCGCTTCTCCTGTGTAGAAAGTATCCGGTTTAGGCTGATCGATCGTAAAGTTTCTGAAACTTACTGCTCGCTGGCCATAAATACCCAAACCATTTTTTGCAATACCAAAATCAATTGAAATATTATCCTTGCTAAGCAACCATTCTCCGGGCGAAGCTTCAGTATATTCCTGAGTAAGTTTTAATTCTTTTACAAAATTTAAATTGATATCAGGACTTACCGTCAGTTCATTTTTTCTTACAGCATAATTTGTATCGTAAGTGATATATAATTCACCCTGAAAAATAAAATCTGCTTTATTTCTCGGATAAAAAATAAGGTGATAGCATTTTGTACTATCTACCATTAATGTATCTTTAATGTAATAGCGATAAAATAATGGCCCATTGTCAGAGATCGGACTTATAAAAGGATTGGTGAGGATTGGAACACTGTTATTGTAGATATTGACATCCTGATAAAGATATGCTATGAATGATGACATTCCATCGTTGTTCACGAAATCATCGTAATCTACTTTATGACTTCCTTTAATTATTTCTTTTAAACGTTTCGGATCTTTTTTGAAATAGACATCAGATAAAGTTTCCTGAAGATACATCGGGAGAATTACTTTTCCCGGCATTTGATTGGAATCGAGATTGTCGAATACAAATTGAAATTTTTTAAGGTATCTTTTGTTCTTGAATTTTTGAGTGATGTTACTCAATGCAAATTGAACTTTTTCATATTTTTCAAATTCGTATGCAATTAACTGATCTTTTCTGTTTTGCTTTTTCTTTGCAATAACCCGTTCAATCAATTCTACAGCCGGATTGTTCTTATTCTTGTAGCGTTGTTTCTCACCCTGTATTTCTACGGCTTTCAATTCCTTCACAACTGGCGTCATTTTTACTGAAACAATTTGTGATTGGCCTTCTAAGATTTCTTTGTAAACGGTTTCATAACCAATCAGCACAAATTTTAATTTGTTTCCGGGCGTATTTGTCTCCATAAAATACTGACCATTAAAATCGGTATTCCGTCCTTCTGTAGTGCCTTCTAAAAGTATGCTTGCAAATGGTAGTGGGTCTCCGGTTTTGGCATCAGTAACCAATCCCCGAACAGTAGTTTGTCCGAAAACAACTAGTGGAAATAAAAGCATTATTAAAAACAGGCGCATGTGTAATCCGGTATTCTCAAGCATAAAAGACAAATCGTTTGGAAAAGTAATACGAATATGTAAACCCTAGTATCATTGCAACAATTGCTTTTGAAATGAGATATGTTAACATCGTTGATTCAGTTAACAGGTAAGTTCCGGCAGTATTTAAAATTATACTTCCTGCAACTACAAATGAATATTTTGTTGCTTGTCTGACAGGATGAGTTCCAAATGATGCAAATACCCATGACCGGTTAAGCAGAAATGCAGATAAACCGCCACAAGTTGCCCCAAGTGCAACTGCAAGTGAATAATGAAAGCCGATATAACTTTCCAAAAAAATGGTCATCAGGAAATCAATTGTTGTTGCAAACAATGCAGTCATTTGAAATCTTAAAAAACGACGATTCTGCGTGAAAAATCTCGACTCTTTCACCATCATTAAGTTCTTTTTGGCAATGGGAAATGTAATCATAGTTTCAATTGATACTTTACTTATCCGAGTAAATGAATTGACAAATGTAAGATCAAAGCGCTGAGAATTCCAGCAGCAATATCATCCATCATTATTCCCCATCCACCTCTAATCTTTTCCAATTGTCGGATACCAAGGGGTTTTGCAATATCGAAAAATCTAAAGAGGATTAGTGCTATCAATGTAAGTTTTAATGAATGTGGCAACCAGATCAAAGCAATCCACATTCCGACCAACTCATCGATGACGACCTCTTTCGGATCTTTATTTCCTGCTCTGCTAACTATTTCAGAAACGATGATTCCGACAATTGCCGACATCAGAACTGCAGGCAGATGATATCTTTGAAAGTTAGGAATAAGTTCTGCCAACAGATACCAAATAAAGGCACCGGTCATGGATCCCCATGTTCCCGGTGCTTTTGGAAGGTAACCTATCGGTCCAAGCGTAGCAATTCCTTTACTCAGCCGCCCGATCATCAGGCTTCAATAAATTCCTCGTAATAATCTAAACCCAGATGAGTAATGAGATCTTCGCCCTTCAGATGACGAAGTGTGTTTTCAAGTTTCATCAATTGTTTGAAGATGTCGTGCTGTGGCGGAAGTCCTTTTGCTGTCTGTGGTGCCTTAAAATAAAATGAAAGCCATTCCTGAATTCCACTCATTCCTGAACGTTGTGCAAGATCAAGGAATAAAGCAAGATCAAGCACGATCGGCGCAGCTAAAATACTGTCTCTACAAAGAAAGTTGATCTTGATCTGCATCTGATATCCAAGCCAGCCAGTAATATCAATGTTGTCCCAACTTTCTTTATTATCACCATGCGGCGGGTAGTAATTGATCCTTACCTTATGGTAAAGATCTCCATACAGATCTGGATGTTTATCGGGTTCAAGAATATTTTCAAGTACACTTAATTTGGAGACTTCTTTTGTCTTGAAGTTATCCGGATCATCCAGTACTTCGCCATCTCTGTTCCCTAAAATGTTAGACGAGAACCAGCCTCTGATTCCTAGCATGCGTGATTTTAGTCCCGGTGCTACGATCGTTTTCATTAATGTCTGACCGGTCTTGAAATCTTTTCCTGCAATCGGAACTCCCATTACTAAAGCAAGTTCTTCCAATGCCGGAATATCGCAAGTAAGATTTGGTGCACCGTTAGCAAATGGAACACGAGATTTTAATGCAGCATATGCATAGATCATCGATGGCGCAATTGCAGGATCGTTTTCATCAAGCCCTTTCTCAAATGATTCAATGGATTTATGTACGTCTGATGTTTCAATGTAAATCTCAGTTGATGCACACCAGATCATGACCAAGCGGTCACAATTATTTTTCTCGCGAAATTCTTTAATGTCTTCAATCAATGCATCTGCTTGTTTCCGCTTCGATTTGATCGGCTTCACATGTAAACCATGTAATCGTTTGACATACTTGGGATCAAAAACTGCTTTCATTGGTACTAAAGCAGAAAGTTCTTCTTTCAAAGGATTCAGATGTTTGTGGACATCCAAAACACCTGCATTTAATGCTGCTTCATAAGCATTGTCTTCGAAAATGTCCCAGCCTCCGAATACCATACTGTCAAGAGTCGCTAGTTCTGCGAACTCCCTGACCAGAGGATTGCGGTTTTCTGTTCGTTTCCCTAATCGGATGGTTCCAAGCTGAGAATAGGAGCCTATAGGTTTCTCCATTCCCTTACGAATGGCCAAGACACCTGCAACAAAAGTTGTTGCTACTGCTCCCATTCCTACTGTTAGTACTCCTAATCTGCCTTGTGCCGGTGTGATGGTTGTGTTCATAGTGATGTTACCTTAAGAATTAATGCCAAAAAAATGTAATTTCATTAGGTTTTCAATAATGACGATTAGTTTCACCATTTAGTTTAACTAAAGTTAAAATTAGTCCTAATTGGCAGAAAATCAAAAGAATATTTTTAAAAAAAGAGTTATTAATGGGAATACAGCTACTTTTAAAAGGGAAGTTAAAATGGTTTAAAGGGTTTAAACAGTTTTAAAGTGTATCGCTCTACATCTTAATCCCATTAAACTCCTAAAACC
>JAYUWA010000132.1:0-2226 GCA_043753795.1 Bacteroidota bacterium
AATTTCTCTGCGCCAAATCTGCGCGATTTGCGAGATCTGCGGGAAAAAAATGTCGACTGTATCTTCAACCTAAATTTTATCTTTGCACCACGAAAAATACATTTTATGGAATTGAATGAACAGGAATTGATCCGCCGCCAGAAACTGGAGGAATTGCAACAACACAATATCAACCCTTATCCGGCCGAACTTTGGCCGATATCTCATACTTCGAAGGAAATGCTGGAAGGCTTCGCTACTAATCCTGATGCTTACAAAGAAGTATCATTTGCAGGAAGAATAATGAGCATTCGTGATATGGGAAAAGCTGCTTTCGCAGTTTTGCAAGACAGCATTGGCCGCATCCAGATCTATGTGAAGCGCGATGATGTTTGTCCGGGCGAAGATAAATCGGATTACGATTTTTTGTTCAAGAAAATGCTTGACATGGGCGATATCATTGGCGTGAAAGGATATGTGTTCGTTACAAAAATGGGCGAGACTAGTATTCATGTTCAGAGTTTCAAATTACTGAGTAAAGCACTTCGTCCGCTTCCTGTTGTGAAAAAAGATGCAGATGGAAATATTCATGATGCATTCAGCGATCCTGAAATGAGATATCGTCAGCGCTATGTTGATCTTATCGTGAATCCGCAGGTGCGCGAAGCGTTTGTAAAACGTTCGAAGCTCACAAATTCCATGCGCGCTTTTCTGAATGAGAAAGGCTACATGGAAGTTGAAACTCCGATTCTTCAACCATTGTATGGTGGAGCTGCTGCACGTCCTTTCAAGACGCATCACAATACTCTGGATATGACTTTATATCTTCGAATTGCGAATGAATTATATCTGAAAAGACTGATCGTTGGTGGATTCGATGGCGTATATGAATTTGCAAAAGATTTCCGCAACGAAGGAATGAGCCGTTTTCATAATCCGGAATTTACGCAGGTAGAATTGTATGTTGCGTACAAAGATTACGAATGGATGATGAGCCTGGTTGAAGAAATGGTCGAGCGTGTTGCTATCGATACCAACGGTACAACAGAGGTTCAGGTTGGCGAACATATCATCAGTTTCAAACGTCCATGGAAACGGTATACGATGTATGAAGCAATTGCGCATTTTACTGGAATCGATATTACTGATATGGATGAAATTTCTCTTGCAACAACTGCAAAAGGACTTGGAGTTCATGTGGACAATACAATGGGTCGCGGAAAAATGATCGACGAAATTTTCGGCGAACATTGCGAAGGAAAATTAATTCAGCCTACATTCATCACTGATTATCCTGTGGAAATGTCGCCGCTTGCAAAGAAGCATCGTTCAAAGCCCGGACTGGTAGAGCGTTTCGAAGCTATTTGTAACGGTAAAGAAATTTGCAATGCATTCTCCGAATTGAATGATCCGATCGATCAACGTATGCGTTTCGAAGAACAAAACGAATTAGGAAAACGCGGCGATGAAGAAGCCATGCAACTCGACGAAGATTTCCTCCGCGCTCTTGAATTCGGTATGCCTCCGACAGCGGGTTTGGGGATTGGAATTGATCGTTTAGCAATGGTGATGACGAATTCTGCTTCTATTCAGGATGTGTTGTTCTTTCCTCAAATGCGTCCTGAGCGTGTGGAGCAGGATTGATTTGACTATATACCTCCTCCTAAACTTACTCTTACACTAAATTAACTCTTAGATCAATGTAACATTTGTCACAATTAGTTAAGGATATAAACAGTATTTTTGCAGTATAAATCAAAGTAATCCTGTTATCTTCAGATGATAGGAACAGACACTCTAAAATAACCCGGGACAGAGTCCCTGGACTATCATGAAAAAACTATCAATCATATTTATCCTCGCCTTCGTCCAATTCGCCTGCGGACAAAACACTGCGACAACAATTACTCCCGAAAATTTCAAGAAGGAAATTGAAGATTCAACCGTAGTTATTCTCGATGTAAGAACACCGGTTGAGTATTCAGAAGGCCATATTGCTAATTCAGTTAACATCGATTATAACGGGGATGATTTTTCATCGCGCCTCGACGAACTCGACAAAAATAAAAAGTACGAAGTATATTGTAGAAGCGGTAAACGAAGCGCAGCTGCAGTTCAACTGATGGAAGAAAAAGGTTTTAAGAATGTCCATGATCTGCAAGGTGGGATTCTTAAATGGGAATCGATGGGGTATCCGACAGTAAAATAATTTTCGAAGAAAATTCTGCGGTTATTCTGCGTATTCTG
>JAYUWA010000133.1:0-2223 GCA_043753795.1 Bacteroidota bacterium
GGCAAAATTTTCATTCCACCTTCCCACTTTTGCACTATTGACCATCGCAATCGTCATCCTGCAAGGACCTTTTCGGTTTCTAAGGTACAATGTAAGCTATGTAAAAAATAAGACCGTCATAAGAAAAAGATACCAGCTATCAAAAATCTAAATAAAAACATTTTACAATTTTATTATGGTTCCCGAGTAGAATTTATGTAGTACCGTGGCTTTAAAAAAAATTAGAAATTCTGAATTGATATTACTCGAAATTGTACTAAAATTGTCACATTGACTACAAAAGTACTATTCACTTTTACTTACAGCCTCTAAATACTTGATGATATTCCCGCTAAACTTAGACTTCAATTCATTGCGCATCTCCTCCTTCTGCGAATCATACCTTACAAAATTCATAAAGTATGCATTGTTAGGTTTCCGCTTTTCAAAAAGTGAAGCATATCTATTTTTGTTGTAGAATGAAACTGTGTCTAGTGATAGAACTATCGATTCAATCATTTGTGATTTAAGAGAATCCTTTGCTAAAGTATTCAGACCATCAAAAGTTTTATAAAGCGAATCAAGTTTAGCCCGTGCAAGGAGCATTTTATTGCTGAAAAGGTCATAATCACTTCTCCTGTTTACAAAGTCGATTACTTGCTTTGAATCTTTTCCAAAATGTGAAATTAGAAAACGCAGCGCTCCCTCCTCACCTATCATACTGGCGAGATTCTCATTCAGGTCGACATTGCTTTTCAGATAGACAGTTGCATGAGTCATTTCATGAATGATCAGCTCGGCTAATTGTCCATCGCTGCGATAAAGCATATTCGAAAGAATCGGATCATTGAACCAACCTAGAGTACTCCATGCACTTACTTCACCGTAATCCGTATCATATCCTTCCTGCTGTAAAAGTGAATCTTCATAAGCACCATTCCGGTAATCAAAAAATCCTTTATACGATACAATTCCCAAAAATGGAAATTTCCATTGATAAGCATTTAACTTATATCGCTCCGATGCAGTGATCACCCACAGAATTGGTTTGTTTTTCTGATCATACAGAGTTGTGTAATTTTCCGAACGCTTTAATCCCAGCGAATCAGATGCATACTTTGCTATTACATCAATGAAACGAATCTTTGCTTTCAGCGAATCAGGAATTTCTTTATCATTCAATACTTCTTCCAGCGATCGGGAATTATTGATGATGTGCATTTGACCCTTTAACTGATTCCAGCCGTATGTTACTAATGAAAAATTGAAGAGGCCCCAAATCAGAACACATGTCAGTGCAAGAAATAAAAAGTATAAGAAGTAACGAAGTGCTTTTTTCAATATTATAATTCAAAGAGTTTGATATCATTTTTGTTTAATGTTTAAAGTTTAATGTCAGGCGACTACCCAACTTTAAACATTAAACATTAATCAAAAAATGATTGAAAATTATTTCAAGGACCCCAACATCTCTTCAATCGACTTGATCTTCGCCTCCGCATCCGCTTGTTTCTTCTTCTCATTCTCAAGAATCTCAGGCTTTGCATTTGAAACGAAACGCTCGTTGGCAAGTTTTGCTTGTACTGATTTAAGGAAACCTTTGTTGTAATCAAGTTCTTTCATCAATCGTTCTTTTTCTTCTGCAACATTTATTCCTGCTGAGAAAGGAATGTAAAACTCCTGATTGCCTATTAGAAATGAAGATGCATTTTCGATTTTAGCAGAAGCTGAATCAAATTTATCGAGATTTGCCAAGCGGATAATTACATCGTTAAATTTACTTTTTAACGCACCTGCATCTTTCGCGAACAATGAAACTTTTTCTTTTGGTGAAAGATTCTTTTGCTTACGCGTATTTCTTACCTGAGTGATGAGCTCTGATGCATAAGTAAAGTCCGTCAATAATGATTGATCTTTCGTTTTGAATACAGGCCATTGAGCAACGATCAGGCAATCTTTATCTATCCGTTCTCTTAATAAATGCCAAAGTTCTTCCGAGATAAATGGCATCCATGGATGAATTACTTTCAGAAGATTTTCGAAGATCGATATGGTAGCATCCATTGTTTCTTTCGAAACCGGCATTGGTTGTCCGTCAACAAAATCAGGCTTGATCATTTCAAGATACCACGAACAGAAATCATCCCAGATCAATTTATACGAGGACATCAATGCATCACTCATTCTCAATTTAGAATAGTGATCGTTGATGATCTCAACCTGTTCTGCCATCCGAGAATTAAA
>JAYUWA010000134.1:0-2221 GCA_043753795.1 Bacteroidota bacterium
GAGAAAATATGCTTGTCGGTGGTTGGTCATTGACGGATGTAAGTGGTGATAAAACTCAACCAACGAATGGTCAGTATGATCTGTGGGTATTGAAATTAAATTCTGCCGGTGCCATACTTTGGGATAAAGTTTATGGCGGAACAGGAATAGAGGATGAGTTTAATCACTTTTATCCTACTGCCGATCACGGATTCTTGATCGGTGCAGTATCTTATTCGAATACCGGAGCAGATAAGTCGGATGATAATCTTGGTGTTGAACAAAATTGGGTGTTGAAGATCGATTCATTCGGCAACAAACAGTGGGATAAAACAATTTTCACGCTTAGTCACAATGAAGGTTGTTTGATAAAACAGATGCTAGATCCGAAATGTTATGTGGTTTTTTCTAGTGACCATGGATTGATTGGCGGCGATAAAACTCAGGATGCATGGGGTGGATTTAGCAGTGATTACTGGATAATAAAATACTGTCAGGGTGAAGCTACTACTGTAAGTGAATTAATTTTTAATGACGATGAATTGCTTGTTTATCCGAATCCATTTATAAATGAAATAAAAATTCAACTGAGTGTATCTGTTCAAAAAGGCGAAGCCTTTGCTTATATGTATGACATATTGGGGCATAAGTTATTTTCAGAAACATTCAGTAGCGATTTAACAATAAATACATCAGATCTGCCAAAAGGAATTTATATTTTGGAAGTTTATGCCGACGGAAAATCTGCCAGACAAAAGATCATAAAATAAAGAATACCCAAAACCCTAAATAACGCCCAAGTAACGAATATTGTGAGTGATATAAAACAGAATCATTTCCGGATTCGTTAGAGTGGGTTCAATACTGCAGCAAATCTATAGCGTGTATGATTTGCTGCTTTTTTAAAAATTCATTTTATTGAATTAAGTGAATTCATTTTCCGTATTTTTGAAATGTGAATAATAAATATGCCATTGTCGATATAGAAACTACAGGAACCTATGCTGCTGCGCATAGTATTACTGAGATTGCTATACTTTTGCATGATGGAGAGAAGGTAATTGATCGGTTTTCTACTTTGATCAATCCGGGAACTACTCTTGCACCTTTTATAACGCGTCTCACAGGAATAACAAACGAGATGTTGAGAAGTGCACCTTCATTTCATGAAGTAGCAAAAAAGATTTGGGAAATGACGGACGATGCAGTATTCGTTGCGCATAATGTAAATTTTGATTACTCATTTATCAGAGAAGAGTTCAAACAACTGGGCGCTGATTTCAAGAGAAAGAAATTGTGTACGGTACGATTGAGCCGAGCAGCTTTTCCCGGACAGGCTTCTTACAGTCTGGGAACAATTTGTAATCAGCTCGGAATTAAAATAAATGATCGACACAGGGCCTTAGGAGATGCTGAAGCAACAGTAAAGCTTTTTGAAAAATGTATTCTGGTCGATGGAGAAAAACATCTGAATGCACTGCTGAAAAGAAATCCATTGCAGACACTTTTGCCACCATCATTGCCTGCTGATAAATTTAATGAATTGCCGGAGAGTATTGGTGTCTATTATTTCCATGATACAAATGGAAAGATCATTTATGTTGGTAAAGCAATTAACATAAAAAAGAGAATCTATTCTCATTTCACAGGGAAAGGGAAGAACAGGTTATCGTTTATGGATGCTATTGCTGATATCACGTATCAACTATGCGGAACGGAACTTATTGCATTATTACTTGAATCGGATGAGATCAAGAAACATTTTCCAATGTATAACAGAGTTCAGAAATTTGACAAAACATTTTTTGTTTTGTCGGAATACATCAATCAAAAAGGTATTCGTCAACTGAATTTTTCAAAAGCACATAAGTCGATCAGATCGATTAAGAACTTTAATACCTATGATGAAGCTTGTGAAACGATGCGAACAGTTTCTGATGAGTATGAACTTTGCACCAGATTCAGTGGATTGCAATCGACGCAAGGGGCTTGTTACAATTATCATCTGAAAAAATGCAGAGGTGTATGCATTGGCGAGGAAGAGGTTGATTCGTATAATAGTAGAGTAGATGCTGCATTGAAAAGCATAACCGCTACTGAGTCCAGGATCATTATTGACGAAGGCCGTTCATTTGGTGAAAGATCCGTGATAGTAATTGAAGAAGGATTTTACAGAGGATTTGGGTATGTTAAAAGTGGCGAGGAGCCGAAGACAATTGAAAGCGCAAAAGGGGTGATTACA
>JAYUWA010000135.1:0-2218 GCA_043753795.1 Bacteroidota bacterium
TTGACCCTTGACCCTTGACCTTTGACCCCTTGACCTTTCCCCCAAAACAAGCAGGATAAAATAATGACTATATCCCAATCCAAACTATTTATCAACAAAATCATACTTTTTAAGGATAATATGTTAATAAATTTTGTCTGAAAAGCACCACGTATCAAAAGATTTAGCACATTTGTATATCAGAACGATGATTGCAAGACAATCACAAAAAACAGACATAAACAAACAAATATAACTATGGCAGCAGAGACAAAAGAATCAGCAAAAGAATCAGCAAAAGAAACAGCTAGAGAAACAGCTAGAGAAAATGGCAAAGAAAAATTAAAGGCCCTTCAATTGACAATCGATAAGCTAGAGAAAGCTTATGGTAAAGGTACGATCATGAAAATGGGTGATGAGCCTGTTGAGCAGGTCGAATCCATTTCTACAGGCTCTATCACTTTAGATATGGCGCTTGGGATAGGCGGGTTTCCAAAGGGACGCGTAGTTGAGATCTACGGACCGGAATCTTCCGGTAAAACAACATTGGCAATTCACGCCATTGCAAACGTTCAGAAGAATGGTGGTATAGCTGCGTTCATTGATGCAGAACATGCCTTTGATAGATTCTACGCTCAAAAGTTAGGAGTGGACATAGAGAACCTACTGATGTCTCAACCTGATAATGGCGAGCAAGCACTGGAGATCGCTGAGAACCTGATCCGTTCCGGTGCAATTGATATCATCGTTATTGACTCTGTTGCAGCATTGACTCCAAAAGCGGAGATCGAGGGTGAGATGGGCGAAAGCAAAATGGGTCTGCAGGCTCGTTTGATGTCACAGGCATTGAGAAAACTTACAGCTTCAATTAACCGTACCGGTTGTTGTTGCATCTTTATCAACCAGCTTCGTGAGAAGATCGGTGTGATGTTCGGTAATCCGGAAACAACTACCGGTGGAAATGCCCTGAAATTCTACGCTTCCGTTCGGGTTGATATCCGTCGCATCGGTCAGATCAAAGACGGAGAAGCAGTGGTCGGTAACCGCACAAAAGTAAAAGTTGTTAAAAATAAAGTTGCTCCACCTTTCCGTTTGGCTGAATTCGATATCATGTATGGTGAAGGAATTTCAAAAGTAGGAGAGATCGTTGACTTAGGGGTTGATAAAGGCATAATCAAGAAATCAGGTTCATGGTTCAGTTATGGTGAAACAAAACTTGGACAAGGCCGCGATTCAGTTAAACAACTGTTACACGACAATCCTGAACTTTCAGATGAGATCGAAGGAAAGATCCGCGTGTTGATGACAGAAGCTGCCGCACAATAAGTTTGATAAATAAATTGTATTTTTCAGCCACAAAACAAATTGTTTTGTGGCTTTTTTTATTTCCAATTAATTATGACCCCAAAAAAGGTAATGCAAGTAAAATTGATCATTAGAAAATTCTTATTCGTTCCCGTATTATTTGCACTGGTTTTTTCTGCCTGCAAAAATGAAAAGTCTGCAGAAGAAAATGAGAAAGGTGTTAAAGCAAAAGACTCATTCGCTAAGTTGAATGAAGACATTGCTGCCAATCCGAATCGTGCAGATCTGTTATATCAGCGTGCACAGATCTTTATCCAAAGAGATGTGATGAATCAGGCTTTTGAAGATTTAAGCAGAGCAACAGCTATCGATAGTACAAATACGGAATATCTGTTGCTATTAGCCGATGTTGCATTCAAGACTTTTCAGATCAAACGTGCATCTGACAGCTTTGAGAAAGTAGTTAAACTTGACCCAAAGAATAAGGATGCTTATTTGAAATTGTCAGAATTATATTTCTACGTAAAAGGATATCAGAAGAGTTTACTGTATTCAAACGAAGCCTTAAAGCTTGACAAAAATTTAGTAAGGGCCTATTACCTGCGTGGATTTGCCTACAAAGAAATGGGAGATACAGCAAAAGCAGTTTCATCATTCAATACTGTTATTGATCTGCAGCCTGATTATGATGCTTTCATTCAATTAGGAAATATCTATGCAGCCAGAAATAATCCTTTGGCCGTTCAGTATTATAACAATGCACTAAAAGTAGAAGTCAATAGCACGGAAGCGTTATACAACCGCGGATTATTTTTCCAGAACACCGGCGAGATAGGGAAGGCAGTAGCGGATTATAATGCTATCATCAAGATCGATCCAAACTATTCCGATGCCTATTTCAACCTTGGATATATTAACTCAGTACTTTCTTCAA
>JAYUWA010000136.1:0-6894 GCA_043753795.1 Bacteroidota bacterium
GGAAGGGTGTTTTTTCTCCCGCAGAATGCGCAGAACTCGCAGATTCAACGCAGATTTGGGAATGTGTCAAAATGATTGTATTAGAATTATGCTAATCAATTTGTTTTTCCAAGCTATATCTGCGCAAAATCTGCGAGATCTGCGAGATCTGCGCGAAATAAATCAACAAAAAAAAGCCCTCCCAAACGGGAAGGCTTTCTCCAAAACTCTATTTGAGTGAAGCTTAATAATCCATTCCACCACCCATGCCATGTGGCATAGCCGGAGCAGAAGCTTTATCTTCTTTCACTTCTGAAAGTACACACTCAGTAGTTAATAACAATCCTGCGATTGAAGCAGCATTCTCAAGAGCTACACGAGTAACTTTAGTAGGGTCAATAACACCGGCAGCATAAAGGTTTTCGTATTTATCTGTACGTGCATTGTAACCGTAATCTTCTTTTCCTTCACGAACTTTGTTTACAATGATTGAACCTTCAAGTCCTGCATTGGCAACGATCTGACGAAGTGGTTCTTCAAGAGCACGTTTAACAATTGCAATACCTGTTGTTTCATCTTCATTGTCACCAACCATTTTATCAAGAGCCGGAATTGTACGGATGTAAGCAACGCCACCACCCGGTACGATACCTTCTTCAACCGCAGCACGAGTTGCATGTAATGCATCGTCAACACGGTCTTTCTTCTCTTTCATTTCAGTTTCAGTAGAAGCACCTACGTAAAGAACTGCAACACCACCAGCTAATTTAGCAAGACGCTCTTGTAGTTTTTCTTTATCGTAATCTGAAGTTGTGCTTTCGATCTGAGCTTTGATCTGATTAACACGAGCTGTAATGTCTGCTTTTTTACCTGCGCCATTAACGATCGTTGTATTGTCCTTGTCGATTGTTATCTTCTCAGCTTTTCCAAGGTAAGTAAGGTCAGCATTCTCAAGTTTGAATCCTCTTTCTTCACTGATCATTGTTCCACCTGTAAGGATAGCGATGTCTTCAAGCATAGCTTTACGACGATCACCGAATCCCGGAGCTTTCACAGCAGCAACTTTCAATGAACCACGGATCTTGTTCACTACTAATGTAGCCAACGCTTCTCCGTCGATATCTTCGCTGATGATCAATAGTGGATTTCCTGTCTGAACTTGCTTCTCAAGTAATGGAAGAAGTTCTTTCATATTGCTGATCTTTTTATCATAGATAAGAATGTGCGGCTGCTCAAGAACAGTCTGCATCTTATCTGCATTCGTAACGAAGTAAGGAGAAATATAACCACGATCGAATTGCATACCTTCAACGATCTCAACCGTTGTCTCAGTACCTTTAGCTTCTTCAACTGTAATTACACCTTCTTTTTTTACTTTCTCCATTGCATCTGCGATCAACTTACCGATTTCGTTATCGTTGTTTGCAGAGATAGAAGCAACTTGCATTATTTTTTTGTAGTCGTCGCCAACTTTTTTACTCATCTTATGCAGAGTCTCAACAACTTTAGCTACTGCTTTGTCGATTCCTCTTTTAAGATCCATTGGATTTGCACCTGCAGTTACGTTTTTCAAACCTGCCGTTACAATTGCCTGAGCAAGAACAGTAGCAGTCGTTGTTCCATCACCTGCAACATCTGCAGTTTTAGAAGCAACTTCTTTTACCATTTGTGCGCCCATGTTTTCTACGCTGTCTTTTAATTCGATTTCTTTTGCAACGGTTACACCGTCTTTAGTGATTGCAGGTGATCCGAATTTTTTGTCGATGATCACATTACGTCCTTTTGGACCCAGCGTAACTTTTACTGCATTTGCTAAAGCGTCAACACCTTTTTTCAGGCGGTCACGAGCTTCAACGTTAAAGTTGATATCTTTTGCCATTGTATTTGTTTGTTTAGTTTTTGAATGATTGATAAAAAATTGTGTTCAATTACAGAATAGCGAAAATGTCGCTTTCACGCATGATAAGGTATTCTTTACCTTCAATTGTGATCTCAGTGCCGGCGTATTTACCATAAAGTACACTATCGCCAACTTTTACTGTTATAGGCTCATCTTTTTTACCCGTTCCTACAGCAACAACTTTTCCACGTTGTGGTTTTTCTTTTGCTGTGTCAGGAATGATGATACCGCCTGCTGTCTTTTCTTCCGCAGCAGCTGCTTCCACTAATACGCGATCCGCAAGTGGTTGTAGTGAAACTGACTTTGTGTTTTTGCTCATTTTAGTTAGTCTGATTTTATTGTGAATTGAAATAATTTTAGTGACTCTGAACTGTCATGAATAGTGCCACCGGCCTGATTTGTGGCATTGTCTGCCAACTTTACTATTAGAGGGAAAATGTGTCTGAAAGTAGACTGATTTTCGGTGACATCATGACATAAAAAAACCTCTTTGTAGAGGTCTTTTTATCAATGTTATTGAGCAGGTGCCGGATTTGGCTGCTGCTGTGCCGGTTGCCCGGGTTGTCCTTGTTGTTGAGCCGGTGGAACATTTGGTCTTGCTGCCGGTGCTGCCGGTGCATTATTGATCTGCTCCTCCATACTAGTTCCAATTGTATTACGGCTTTCTTTGCTTGGTAAAACCATTCCGGCTACCAGACAAAGTCCGATCAATGTTAAAACCAATCCCCAGGTAAGTTTTTCAATGAAGTCTGTCGTTTTTTTAACGCCCATAACTTGATTAGAACCAATGATACCGGAAGAAATTCCACCACCTTTTGGATTTTGAACTAATACCACTAATACTAAAAGTACGCTGGTTAAAATAATTAGAACGGTAACTGCTGTATACATTATAGATCTTGTTTGTCCGGATTGTTGTACGAATTGTCGATTTCTTCAATAAGGGCCGCAAAGTAAGCCTTTTTTTCGGGATGAAGCAACATTAATTTTTGGTATGCCGACCGTGCTTTCAGGAAGGCGCCTTGATGCTGATATATCCTTGCAAGTGTCTCAGATACAAGATCTTCGTGCTCAATCAGACTCTTTTGCGCTTGTTTAGCCGGTGAATAAAATTCAGTTTTAGATGGTACGATCCTCGGCTCGGTAGCTATAAATTTATCAATCAACACCTCTGCTTCAGCAATCTTCATTGGCGCTGGTGATGACTGTTCCGTTGGTTTTTCATCTCCGGAAGTACTGTCAACTTCAATAACTGCATTAGCCGTTGATTCGCTTTCAACCTCAAGTAAAATGGTCGGCTCGTCATATGCATGCACTTCTTCAACTTTTCCGAATTCCCCAACTTTTTTTTGTTTTAGCCAATCAAAGAATGTAACCGGTTCTGAAATTACTTCAACTTCTTCCTGCTTTTTCGGTTTGTGTTTTTTTGATCCATCCAAAAGTGGCAAGTTCTCAAGTGAATGAATTATTGTTGATTCCAATGCATACTCAAGTTCACCACGATCCACTTCATCATTTCTGTTTTCCGATTCTTTAGCGATTCGTTGAATGATCTCTTCCGGATCTTTTTTGATAAGATCATTATTTATGAATTCCGTTTTATCTTCTGCAATATTTTCCGGTTCTGATTGACTTACCGATTCTGATTCAATTTCTGCATTAGCTTCCTGTGATTCTTCTTGATCAAGTGCGGTTGCAACTTGTTCTCCAAAAGAAGTATTCTTTATTTCAAGTATCTCTTCGCTCTTTTGTACTTCAATGTTTTTCGGCTGATCAGAATTAACTTCATCCTGTACTAAATTGTTTTTGATTTGATCCGGAATTTCTTCAACGTGATCTTTCTTTTTCAAAATCTCTTTCAGCCGTTCTCGTATGATATCACGCGGATCACCGGTTGCTGCTATTGATACAATAGCCGGAGTTGCACTTGATATCGTTGTATCCTCTTCTTCGGCATGAATGGAATCGAAATTATGGAGAGTAGGATTTGAAAAGACAGGTTCAAAAATCGGAATTGGTTCCTGATTGACTTCCGGAAAAATGGTATTGTCAATTTCAAAAACCGGTTTTTCGATAAATGGACTTTCGTTTGAAACAACTTCATTTTGCGAAGGCGATACAAAAGGTGATTCCGGATGAGACTCTATAAATACTGATGCAGGCTTGTGATTTATCAGAGCATACAACGATTTTCTATCGCCACAATAGGCTGCTGCAAGTTTTAACTGCTTATCAAAACGAACATGCTCTTGTTCGCGCATTGCTTTTGCAAGTAATGCCTGAGCCGTCTGGAAGTAAGGGAATTCCTGTACATAACTTTGTAATCCGGTGATCGCATCTTTTTGTGATGTTCCGGATACGTCCATGTACGATATGAATTTTTTGTAATCCATTACCAGTTTATTACAGCTTTATTAAAAATATCGTCTGCCAATTGCTCATTGATCTCAGTGATCAATTGCTCTTCAATGGAATTAATATTTACACTGCTTTGAAAATCTGCATATCTGGAAAAAGTAGTTTCAAAATTTTGTTTTTCGTCTTTCAGATTTGTGAATTTCACGTTGACGGAAATCGTCAGTCTGTTTTGTGCAGCAACTTCATTCGATTGAATGGCTTGTGGACTTACATTGTATGAGATGATCGCACCTTCGAGTGTAAGATCGCCACTTGCATTTGTAAGTGAAAGACTTGTTCCAGTCAGAAATTTATCTTTTAATTTTTCTGTGAACGTCTGACTTAAATTCGATGGACCGAGTGCAGCTGTTTTTTGGAAGTATCGGATATCAATAGTTTTGACATCAGGAGAAATTGATGCTCCTGTCATAGAATAATTAACCTTACATGCATTGCTTAACAATATCAGAATTGACATGGTCAGACAGATCGCTGTTGATCGAAGGTTAAAAATAGTATGTTGTCCGGTTTTCAAATCTTTTACAATATTATTCCTTTTTATTTAAATGCAAGAATTTATAAGTCACACTTGTGTTCTCAGTGTTAAAATTATTAGTGTATCCCGTATTCATTCATCTTCCTATAAAGTGTTCTTTCGGAAATACCTAGTTCTTTGGCTGCAAGTTTTCTTCTGCCTTTATGTTTAGATAGAGCTTTTTGAATAAATTCTTTTTCTTTATCAGTCAATGATAGCGATTCATCAACAATTACATGTTTCTGAATTGGCGAAACAGTAATTGACGGTTGTCCGGCCGATGGTTGAATTGTGAAATGAGTTTCGTTGTTATTGTTGTTTGCTTCACTTGTTTCAAGTTCATGAATCATCGGACTTGATTTTTCCTGCCATGTACGATCATTCGGAGTATGCTGCATGATCTGATTGACCAATGAACGCAAGTCATTCATCTCCTTTTTCATTTCAAATATCAGTTTATACAAAACTTCTCTCTCGTTGAATTCTTTACTGTTGTTCATCTCATCGCGCATCAGAACGGGTAAATTGTTCAGTGGAGCAGGAGGGAGGTAATTCAATAGTGTATCAGCAGAAACTTCTCTTGATTTCTCAAGGATGGACATCTGCTCTGTAATATTTTTCAGCTGACGGATATTTCCCGGCCAGCGATAGTTTGTCAGGATCTGCATTGCTTCCGCTTGTAATGAAAGTGCAGGGATTCTATACCGCTCAGCAAAATCGTGAGCAAATTTCCGGAAGATAAGATGGATGTCCTCTTTACGATCGCGAAGCGGTGGAATGCGGATCGGAACAGTATTTAATCGATAATAAAGATCTTCTCTGAATTTACCGTTCTCAATAGCACGAAGCATATCAACATTCGTTGCAGCAACTACACGTACATTTGTTTTCTGTGATTTTGAGGAACCGACTTTAATGAATTCACCTGTCTCAAGTACACGAAGTAAACGAACTTGAGTATTCAGTGGTAATTCGCCGACTTCATCTAAAAAAATTGTTCCGCCATTACTAACTTCAAAATAACCTTTACGGGCTTCATGCGCACCTGTGAAAGATCCTTTTTCGTGACCGAATAATTCTGAATCAATTGTTCCTTCCGGAATCGCTCCACAGTTCACAGCAATGTAAGGTCCATGTTTCCGTGGACTCAACTGATGAATGATTTGCGGAAAAACTTCTTTACCCACACCGCTTTCACCCGAGATCAATACAGAGATCTCCGTTGTCGCAACTTGTTTTGCTACATTTATCGCATGCTCCAGCAACGGCGAGTTTCCGATTATTCCAAAACGGGCCTTTATTTCGTTGATACTCATTTATTCGTTATTCGTTTTTTTCTTTTTTCTTTTTTCTTTCGAAAATTGATTTAATCGTAAATCAGTGACCTTTGAACTTTAACCTTTAACCTTTTTTGATCAGGCGATCATTCCCCAATTAAAGTAGCCGGCGTACACCCCACAATCGTCACCTCAACGTAGTCGCCGGGTTGATGATTTTTGCGTGGAATTATCACAACTTTATTCTCAGAATTTCTTCCTGATAAATGTTCTTTCGAACGTTTTGAGAAATTTTCTACCAGCACAATACTTTTTTTGCCAATATCTTTTTTATTGCTCTCGTGAGAAAGACGGCTTTGCAATTCAATGATCTCTGTTAAACGCCGTGACTTAATTGATTCGTCAATATCATCAGGATATTTTCTCGCAGCCAATGTTCCAGGACGTTCAGAGTATTTGAACATATAAGAAAAATCAAATTGCGCCCACTCCATCAGACTCAAAGTTTCCTGATGTTCTTCATCTGTTTCGGAACAGAAACCTGTTATGATATCGGTTGATAATCCTGCACCGGGCAAAATTCTTCTTATTGCTTCAATGCGATCCATGTATTGTTCGCGAGAATAACCGCGATTCATTTTATCAAGTACTCTTGAATTGCCCGATTGAACAGGCAAGTGAACATACTTGCAAATGTTATCATATTTCGCCATCACATGCAAAACAGCATCTGTCATGTCACGCGGATTGCTGGTAGAAAATCGAACGCGTAATCCGCTATTCGCCTGAGCTACTTTTTCCATCAG
>JAYUWA010000137.1:0-20808 GCA_043753795.1 Bacteroidota bacterium
GCCGATGATTCCGGAAACGTTTATGTTACCGGCCAAATTGAATACACAACCGTATTTGATAATCAAACTTTATCGTCTTATGGTTCACACGATATTTTCGTTGCAAAATATAATTCAAGCGGAAGTATTGTCTGGATAAAAGGTGCCGGCGGAACGGATGGCGATATTGGAATGGGAATTGGAATAGATGCTCAGCACAATGTTTATGTTACCGGTGAGATCGAAAAAACTGTTCGTTTCAGTTCGTCGATCAGTTTAACATCTTCCGGAGGGAACGATGTATTTATTGCAAAGTATGATGCAAACGGAAATGTTCGATGGGCGAAAAAGTTTGGCGATGCTAGCAGCAGTGACAAAGGTCGCGCAATTGCAGTAGCTCCAAATGGCAACTGTTATGTGACCGGAAATTTTTCTAATTCAATGACTATTGGTTCTAGTACGATCAGCAGCGATGGCGGAAATGATATTTTTACAGCTAAATTTGATGCAAATGGAAATGCAATCTGGGCTAAACGTGGGGGAGGATCCCGTCAGGATCGCGGGCATGGGATTGCAATTGATGCATTTGAAAATGTTTTTGTTACAGGTGGATTTACTTCGCCGGCAAGATTTCGTGGAACTACAATTACGAATTCAGGAAAGTACAGTACATTTCTCACAAAATATAATTCAAGTGGATCTTTGCAATGGGTTAATTCTGCCGGTGACTGCTGTGATACTACAGAAGCAAATGCAATCGCTCTCGACGCTTCAGGAAATATTTATTTGACAGGTTCTTTTGCTGCACAGACCAAATTCAGTTCTACAACTCTTAATTCAACAAGTGGAAGCAGAGATGTGTACATAGCAAAATATAATTCATCAGGTAATATTCAATGGGCAAATAAGTTTGGCGGCAATGGTGAAGACGTAGGTCATGGGATTGCAGTAGACAATATAAATAACCGCGTACACGTCACCGGATTTGTTACTACTGCCGGCTCTATTAGCGGTAAATCATATTCGTTTGCGGGATACAAAGATGTTGTCGTTGCATCCTATGGGACTGATGGATCAATCAAATGGGTGAAAACTTTTGGTGGTACCCGTCGCGATATAGGTCTGGCTGTTGCCACCAATTCGCAGGGATTTATTTATGCAACCGGACTATTTAACGGCACTGCAACTTTCGGTTCGTTTACTTTAGCAGGACATCCTACTCAGTTTTGGGCTGATTTTTTTGTCACGAAGATCTCTTCACCAATTGTTCCAACACAGCCGCAAAATTATATTGTTGGGAATGATGATAATGTTAATTCTTCTTCACAGTGGAGAGCACTTCCAAACGATCTTACAGGATTAGAAAGTTTAGATGTTTATCCGAATCCTTCGTCTGCACAATTTGAGATTCTTACAGAAAGTATTCTCTCATACCGAATATTTAATTCATATGGGCAATATCTGGATGGGGAAGAAAGTGTGTTAGGAAAACTTTCCTTCGGAAATGAATTGCCTTCAGGAATGTATTTCCTGGAATTGATTGCAGGGAATGAGCGGAGAATAATCACACTTGTAAAATCAGAGTAACTATATTTTGTGCAAATAAAAAAAGCTTCGTTTTATGGACGAAGCTTTTTTATTTATAACAGATTTTAAATTAATACTGTCCGATAAAACTAATTTTTAAGGCACACTTTGTGATTTTTGTAGCATTATAAAAGGCACTAATGTCTTTTATAATCTAATGAACGATAAAATTATCTTTTGAAAGGAGTTTCTAAAGGTTGATTTTTATTGGACAGTAGTAATTTTAAATCGAAAATTATTTTGATTAATCAATAATGAATTTTTTTGAGTAAGATGTAGTCTTTGTCTGTAAAGTTAAAAAGTAGATTCCACTTTGAAGGTCTGAAATATTTTGCTGAAACAAATTTCTTTCGTTGAAATTAATATTCTTATCAAGTATGATTCTGGAATTTATATCAAAGATCTTCAGATACCCGTCTTTTGATTCATCAATTTCAGTTTCAATGTTTAAACATTCAGATGCCGGAATAGGGAATAATTTTAATTGCGGATCAGATTCGGATAAGGAATTTAAATTTGTTACTTCTCCCGTACAACTTGCCAGATCTTTAAAGTGAATTGCAGGCATTGCGATTGGTGAACCAACTATTGCGTTTCCACTGCTAATTGTTATTGGAATCAAAGAATTTGCAGGCGATCCGGAAGGTCCTAAACCAACATAGATTGTGTTATTCATTACAAAACATCCATATGCTCCTGCTGTATATAAATTCATCGAATAAGTATTAAGTAAGTTTCCTGTTGAGGAAATTTCATACATGAAATGCGATGTTGCAGCAGATCCTGCGAAATAATAAATTGTGCCAAAATTTGTAACTCCTATATCTGCCACCATGAATGTGAGATTGCTATCTACCAGAATCGTATTCAAAGCACTTCCTGTGAATCTGGTGATGGTAGATGGAAATGAATTGGACATATAATAAACGAAAGGTCCTACTCCACCTGCATTATGAAATGTAACAGGATCAAATAAAACCGGACTCCAGGTAGTACCATCATTGTACTTTATACTATCATCATTTGAAGAGTACAAAATATGTTGACTTGTACCATTGATCAGGTCATTTCCCACTGCAAGTGAATTTATATTATTAAGTGAAGTGGAAATGATGCCATTGTTAGTTACAGAAGAACCATTGATCGTTAATGATACGACATCATTCGTTGAGGTCAAACCGTAAAAAGTATTCGCAGTGCAAGTAATCGCCTTGGTTAATGTACTGGAAGGAGTATTACTAATTTGTGCGTCAGCTAAATGAGGTATGCTGAGAATAAATAAAGAAAAAAGAAGGGTAGATGTTTTCATGAGTTTTTGGTTTGGGTAATCCAATTTACAAATTATTATACTTCATCAATTAAAATATTATTTCATTTGAAAAAAGGCATAGTAAATGAGGGCGTATAAAATTAAAAATCAACGATTTAAATGATTTACAATTGAAATCTTTTAGTAGCGAAATAATCGTTATTTTTGCACCCTAACAAAAACTCAACCCGATAAACAATGAAAATGAAATCACTTACACACACTCTGGCATTAGTATTAATAATGCAGATCGCATCGATACTTCCATCGAATGCACAGGCGTTAAAGACACCTGCACCGAGCCCATCACAAACAATTGAACAGGCTTTTGCTTTATCAAACATTAAGATCGAATATTCTAGACCAAGCGTTAAAGGCAGAGTCGTTTATGGAGATCTTGTTCCTTATGGCAAAGTATGGCGTACAGGTGCGAATCAAGCTACGAAGATCACTTTTGGTGATGATGTGAAAATTGAAGGAGTAGCACTTAAAGCAGGGACGTATGCATTGTATACAATTCCAAACAAAGACAGTTGGGATATTTTATTTTACAAAGACCTTACTCTTGGTGGAAACATTGCTGAATATAAAGCAACAGATGAAGCGATCCGTGTAAAAGGAAAAGTATCGGCGACTACAATGAAATTTGAAACGTTCACAATCAACGTAGGCGATATGACTGCAACAACTGCTAACATCGATCTACTTTGGGACATGACTAAGGTTTCATTCGGAGTATCTACTGATATTGACGAAAAGGTGATGAAGAATATTGAAACTGCTCTTGAAAAAGATTCGCGTCCGTACTTCCAGGCAGCAAATTATTACTATGAGAACAATAAGGATCTTAATAAAGCGCTTCAGTGGGTTACAATTGCTGCTGATCAGAATCCAAAAGCATATTGGATCATGCATTTGAAAGCAAAAGTTCAGATGAAGATGAAAGACACAAAAGGCGCTCTTGAGTCAGCTGAAAAATCAATGGCAGCTGCGAAAGAAGATAGCAATGCTGATTATGTGAAGATGAATGAGAAACTGATTGCTGATGCTAAAGGAACTAAGTAAACCGGGAATTTAGACAGGGATTTAGACCGGGATTTAGACCGGGATTTAAAGGATTACTGGATTACCTGGAAAATAATTGGCAGGATTAAAAGGATTATTGGATTGCCTTGAATTTAATTCTTGGCAATTCACTAATCCTTTTTTTGTTAAGCTTCTTCCCGGTAATCCCGAAATCCTTTAAATCGCGGTCTAAATCCAGGTATAGTTTTCAATTATTTGCATATAATCCTTTAAGCCAAAAATCCTGGTCTAAAATCCATGAATCCTAATTTAGGCTTCGGTTATGAGGGATCAATTTCTGAATAGTGAAAGCAAACAACATCACTAACAAACATCCTATCACATTCAACCATAAAAATGCCGTCAGTTCAAGCAGCCATGATATAACCACAAATACTTCAGCAAGTAGGGCTGCATAAAAAACCGATTTCCCATTTACACTTTTCATGTAAAATGCGACTACAAAAATTCCAAGAATTGTTCCGTAGAATAATGATCCGAGTATATTGACAGCTTCAAGCAGATTTCCCATTTTACCGGCATAGACTGCGATCACAACACAAAATAATCCCCAGCCAACAGTCGCCCAACGTGATGCTGATAAATACCACTGACTGCTTTCATCTTTTTTAATAAGTCTTTTTATTATATCTACCAATGTAGTTGAAGCGAGAGAGTTCAATCCGCTTGCAGTAGATCCCATTGATGCGAGGAAAATAATCGCAATCAATAATCCTATCATTCCGACCGGTAATTGTTTTGTAACAAAACTCAGGAATACATAATTGGTGTCGTTAACATCGGCAAGTGCATTATTTTTAAGAAGCAGATCAGTGACAGATTTTTTTATTTCCTTTTCTTTATTCTCTGTAAGTTGAAGTTGTTTTCTTGATTCATCGATCAATACTGCATTCTCCGAATCAATTCCGGTCTTCAGATTATTTAGATGAACAAGTTTACTTCCATGCAATTCAACGTATGCTGTTTCGAGGTTATTGAATTCATCTTTATAAACACTGTTGCGGATATTTTTAACTTCAACTTCATTGAAAAAAACCGGAGGCTGATGAAATTGGTAGAATACAAAAACCAATGTACCGATAAGTAGAATGAAAAATTGCATCGGAATCTTTACAATTCCATTCATAACAAGGCCAAGTCGGCTTTGTGTAATTGAACTTCCTGTTAAATATCTTCCTACCTGCGATTGATCTGTTCCGAAATAGGACAACTGAAGAAAAAATCCTCCAATGATCCCTGACCAGATATTGTACCGGTTGTCGAGGTCGAATTCAGTATCAATCAGATTAAGCTTTTCCATCTTCCCTGCTATGTGGAGTGCATCTACGAATCCGATATTTTCCGGAAGCATATGGATGACCATAAACGCTGCGCAGAATAGCCCTGAAAAAATGATGATCATCTGGAAAAGTTGCGAATGGGAAACTGCTTTAGTGCCACCATAAACCGTATAGAGTATTACTATGCCACCAATGAACAGAGTCGTGTAAGTGATATTGATTCCTAATATGGAAGAAAGCACAATTGAAGGTGCGTAGATAGTAATACCGGTTGAAATTCCTCTTTGGATCAGGAAAAGAAAAGAGGTTAGCATTCGTGTCTTTATATCGAATCGTTTTTCCAGATATTCATATGCAGTGTATACATTCAGTCTTTGAAAAATCGGAATAAACGTAACGCATAGAACGATCATCGCTAACGGCAATCCGAAATAGAATTGAAGAAAACGCATTCCATCGTTATAGGCTTGTCCGGGAGCAGAAAGAAAAGTAATAGCACTAGCCTGCGTCGCCATTACCGATAAACCGACGTGATACCAGGGCAATTTTTTATCGGCAAGAAGATAGCCACGGATATTTTTTGTGCCGCGGCTTTTCCACATGCCATACGCTACTATTGAAAATAGCGTAATGCCCATTACCAGCCAGTCGATCGAGCTCATTGGAAAAATTCAGTAAACCAGTGATAGAATAAAATCTGTAGGACAAGAAATAGCACTATTGAAAGATAGATACGTTTCCAGTTTTTTATTTCATGCGATTGATTGCCACTCATTCTAATTATTTTTTGGTATGCTAAGTATGTTTACCAATAATCTGTATGCTCCCGGAATTCCTGCAGGCAATTCTCTGAAGAATACAAGTCCGGTGTAAACAAAATTTCCTTTACCATATTTTGCGGCGATCAAACTTCCTTCATTCGGTTTTTCACCGGGATCATTCATAGACAAAACTTTTTGAAAGGCAGGATCAAGGTCTGATGCAAAATAAATTCCTCTTTCTTGTTTCCAGTCTTTAAAATCTTCCTGCGTAATTTTATTTGGGAAATTAAGAATAGAACTTGCAGGTTCATTGAACCGGATCTCAGCTTTTTCATCAGTAACTCTTTCACGGGAAATATTAAACGGATAAGGCGAGATCTTTGAGATCAGCGGTCCGATCCTGTTGTTAGTATTGTATTGAACAATAAAATTTCCACCTTGATAGATGTAGTCAAGCAGCTTCTGACTATGATTCTGAAGCCAGTCGTTTGTATTGTATGCACGTATGCCGGTTACAATGGCATCAAATCCGTTTAGATTCATCTTTGATAACAATTCATCGCTTAATATGGTTACATTATAGCCTATCTGTGCTAAACATTCAGCAACATCATCACCAGCACCGGGAATATATCCGATGTTTGTTCCCGCAAGTTTGAGATCGGAGCTCACTATTTTTGCTTTCGCATCGATCAACATAAACTGATATGGAATGTGATCGTATTCCATTCTCTTTATACCAAATGACATTGAATCGCCATTAGAAATTATTGTTGCAGAAATCACACCTTCTGACTTTGATGCAGGTGGAGTGATAGTTGTTTCAAAGATCCGGTTGTTGTTTTTGGAAAATATTTCAAAGCTGAATTGAGAAGGTTCAGCTTTCCAGCCAGAAGGAAGATTAAGTATTACATTTCCTTTTACACTGTCTACATTCGCTAAAATATTCACCTGAACTTTGGAAGCTTTCCCATTCTGAAAAGTAAAAGATTTTGCAGGAAAATTTAAAGCAAGAGCGGGAAGTATCTCAAACGGTCTGTAAATTTCACCTTTAGCGGGGTCAACGCTCTTGTGTACGAGTGGTCTATTAAGAACAAGTGACAAGCCATCAATTGTAATATTCACTTTTAAGGTATGAGCCGCAGGATTTTCGGGTAGAAGTATTAACATCGGATCAGCTACAGAAAAGAACCCTTCGTTCTGAAATGAGTTCAGCCAATATGGATTTGAATAAGAAGTATTTTTATCAAGCGTAATTGTTCTTTTGAAAACGCTCATTTCGTTTTTCTTCAAAGGGATTTCTGCAATTGTATCAGATTTTTCTGAATAGATGATGCCGTTGATCTTCACATCGGCATCGCCTCTGTTTATTGCCTGTAATGTAATATCAACATTCTTTCCCGGAATCCCCGAGAAATTTCCTGCAGATGGTTCAATCCAGATACCCGCACAATTGATAATTAGATTTTCTATCTCTTTCAATTTTTGTTTTTTCCAAAAAACAATTTCTTTATTGCTTTCAGGTAAACTTAAAAGTGAATTGTGAATGTTTTTCAATTCAGAAATGCTTCTGGCAGGAAACTCAGGATTGAATGCCGCAACACATGCGTTTATTTTTTTGATCAAGTCATTTTGATTTCCAAGTCTGTTCCAGGTCTGGTCGATGTTTTCAAAAATATCCGTTTTCGCTGTATCACCTTTCATCTGTTTGAAGAATTCAATTTGTTTACCACGTGAACGTGCAGAACCAAACCCTTGACTTTTGTGCATTGACCTGCTCTCAGCCGCAATTTCACCATAGCTTTTTCCAAGCAATGTGTTAAAGCCACCAACATCCAGTTGCACTTGATCCGGTGAAGTTGTGTTGGTTGTTCCGAAATTAAAAGTATTCCAGAAAACTCTTTTTACCTGCCATACCTCGACGTACTTCAGCTGCCATGCAAAACGGGTAGGGTCAGCAGCGGCTTCATATGCTTCAGATCCAAGTATTGCAGATGCTGTGTGATGACCATGTCCACCTTCACCGGTTGTCGGAAAGCGACAGATCAAAACATCCGGTTTGAAATTCCTGATTATCCAGACAACATCAGAAAGAATCGTGTCTTTGTTCCAGAAATTAAAAGTCTCTTCAGGATTTTTTGAATATCCAAAGTCATTAGCGCGACTGAAAAATTGTTCAGCACCGTCAATTTTTCTTGCGGCAAGAAGCTCCTGAGTGCGAATTATTCCCAGATGCTCTGCTTGTTCTTTGCCAACAAGATTTTGTCCGCCATCTCCCCGTGTGAGTGAAAGATAACCTGTCCGAAGATTTTTTTCTTTACTTAAATAAGTCAGAAGTCTTGTGTTTTCATCGTCAGGATGAGCTGCGATGTAAAGCACAGAACCAACTACATTTATCTTCTTAATTCCTTGCAGAATTTCAGAAGAAGTTTGAGGTTGTTGTGATTGTGAAAATGAATAATAGGGCAAACATGCAGTTAGCAGTATTAGCAGTAATTGTTTCATAAAAAATGGTCTGTAATTAGAATGGGAAAATACTGTTTTTAAAATTCAAAATACATTAAACCTGCATGAAGTAGCAGGGTGATAGTTTGTGAGGTCTTTAAACAAATTTGCCTTACATGTCTTATCGGTTTTCTCACTTTTTATCCTCAGAAAGCGCTCATTGTCAAAGTACTGGCAAGCTTTTTATAATGAATAAGAGATCCTTCGAACAAAAAATGGTTAATTTGATTAAAGAATTTAAGATTAAACTAATTAAGAAACAATTCTTAAATTTGAAACAATGATTTTACCGAAAGATAAAGCAACTTCTTCAGAGAAAAAGGGCTGGCTTAAAAAGCTAGGCGTCTTTGGGTTTTTGTTTTTTCTGTTGAAAGGACTTGTTTGGATAGGGATTGCAATTTGGGCGTGGCTAAAAGTCAATTGATACAGGCCTCCTTTTTGCAATATCAAATAATACAATTTACCTTCCTTTAATTATAACTCATTAAACTATGAATAATAAAATTATTCTTCTGATTATTTGTTCAGGATTTTTCCTGAATGCTTGTGGGACAAATCCTTCTAAAAAAAACGAGAATTCGTCAGCAGATCCAATAGTTAATTCTGTTGAAACGAAAAAACCCAATACCGATTATAAACCTGCATTTGCCGGACAGACCAGAGTCAAAGCAGTTAAAACTTCAGCAGCTATTGATGTTGTCCAGTTGACTGACGTACTTAAAAAACCTTGGGGAATAGTTTCCCTGCCTGATGGAAGATTTTTAGTTACTGAAAAAGCCGGAGCAATGAAAATTGTTTCTCAAGCCGGAATTGTTGGCGAAAAAATTTCCGGAATACCTGAAGTGAATTCCAGTGGACAAGGCGGATTACTAGGTCTGACATTGGATCCTGATTTCAAAACAAACAGAATGGTGTATTGGGCTTTTGCTGAGAATTTACCTGAAGGAAATCTGACAGCAGTTGCAAAAGGAAAATTATCCGGTGATGAAAAAAGTATGGAGAATGTTAGAGTCATCTATCGAGCAACTCCGCCTTATGATGGAACGCTACACTATGGTGGCAGAGTGATTTTTGATAAAGAAGGAAATCTTTTATTGAGCACAGGTGAGCGATCTGATAAAGAAACAAGACCACAGGCATTGGATCTAAATTCCGGATTAGGAAAAATTATCCGGATAACAAAAGAAGGACAACCTGCATCAGGGAATCCGTTTTTGAATGATAAGAGTGCCAGACCAGAAATTTACTCTTATGGTCACAGGAATATACAGGGATTAGCTTTCCATCCGTCAACAGGTGATCTTTGGGAAAATGAGTTTGGACCAAAAGGTGGTGATGAAGTTAATTTGATTCAACCGGGAAAAAATTATGGGTGGCCTACACTATCCTATGGACTTGAATATACAGGATTCAAAATTGGGGATGGACTTACTCAACAAGAAGGACTTGAGCAGCCTGTTTATTATTGGGATCCTGTGCTTTCGCCAAGTGGTATGACCTTTTACAATGGCAATACGATTGCTGAGTGGAAGAATAATTTATTCATCTGTGGATTGAATAGCAATCACATTGCAAGACTTATTATCGAGAACAACAAAGTTACAGGCGAAGAGCGCTTGCTTGAAGACGAAGATCAGAGGTTTCGTGATATTACGATGGGTGTTGATGGAAATTTATATGCAATTACAGATGAAGGACGCTTATACCTTATTGGTAAGAAATAATTAAAGAATGTGAAAGTTTGAAAATATAAATGAGTAGGTTTGCTTCTCAATTAAATCAGTTTAGTTTTGTGAACTGATTAATTGTTCATCAAATAGCTCATTCTATGTTTCAAAAAGCGTGTTCTCAATTAAGCAGTTCCATCTTTGGTGTAAGAGCCGGAATTAAAGATCAGGGAAAAATTACATATTCATTAGGTTCCGGATTTCTGATTGCTCCAAACATTATTGCAACAACTGCACATGGAATGCGTGATCTCGCTAGCGGTGTTCATCACAATTTTTTTGAAGTGATCTGTTCTGTAGATATTGGAAAACTCCCTGTACCCGCTGAATTAATTTTTCAGGATCCATCAACTGATGTTGCTTTTCTCAGGATCAAAGAGGAGAATTTTACCAATGCTGTTTCAATGAGAAATGATTTTGTAAACAAAGGAACAATGATCGGAACCCTTGGATTTCCATTGTCGGAAATGACAAACGGGACTTGGATCTTAAAAGAAAGATTTCAGCATGGTTTTGTAAGTGGCTATTTTCCACACAATTTTTATGGACATATGATCACTTTTTATGAAACGGATAATCTTATGTACAGTGGCTCCAGCGGTTGTCCTGCTTTTACTTCCGATGGTGTTGTTATCGGAATGCAATGCGGAAATTTGAATTCCAAGCAGGGGAATCAATTATCGATCTCTATTTTAGCAACTGCTGCTTCTATAATGGATTTGGCGGTAGCGAATGGGTTGTCGGTTTAGTCTGTACCATACTTGTGAAGAAAAAAAATCTGCGGTAAAACTGCGGGATCTGCGAGATCTGCGGGAAAAAATTACTTTGTGTTTTTCTCTCGCAGATCTCGCAGATCTCGCAGATTTATCACAGAGAGATAGTATAATATCTTGGATAAACCATTGATTTTTTGAATTCGCATATAAGTATGAAAATACTCCACTACAACTCAGATCTGAAATACCGTTTTATTTATATATTACCTTTGTAATCCAAATTTGTGAAATGGAAACAATAAAAACAGAAGCATTCGAACTGGCTTTAAAATTCATCAATGAAACGAATGCAAATATTTTTCTCACCGGAAAAGCAGGTACGGGCAAGACGACCTTTTTAAAATATCTTAAAGAAAATCCTGTAAAGAATATGGCTATTGCAGCACCGACAGGAGTAGCTGCAATCAATGCAGGTGGAATTACCTTGCATTCGATGTTTCACCTTCCTTTTGGTCCGTTTATTCCGGCTAACAGAGAATCTGTTATTGCAGTCGATAAAAAAGGATTGTTATCGAGATTGCGGTACAATTCAGAAAAACTTAATTTTTTCAATTCACTTGAATTGCTTGTAATCGATGAAGCAAGTATGGTTGCAGCATATACAGTTGATGAAATAGATCTGATACTTCGGACAGTGAGGCATAAGCAGGCACCTTTCGGCGGGGTTCAGGTTCTGTTTATTGGTGATCTGTACCAATTGCAGCCGGTAGTAAAAGACGATGAATGGAAATTGCTCAAAGAATATTATTCGTCAAATTTCTTTTTCGATAGTCTTGTGTTAAAGGCAAATGTGCCTGTCATGGTAGAGTTGAAAAAGATCTTTCGTCAGAAGGATGAAGGCTTTATTGATATTCTGAATGGCTTAAGAGAAAACACATTGACCAGACATCATTTGCAGGTTTTGAATGAGCGGATGAAACCGAATTTTATTTCAACTGATGGAGATGGCTATATCACGTTGACAACTCATAATGCAAATGCAAACAGGATCAATGAAGTTAAATTAGAACGTTTGAAAACCCGGCCGCTTAAATATCATGCTACTATTGAAGATGAATTTCCTGACCACATTGCACCTGCGGAAAAGATCTTAACTTTAAAAGAAGGAGCACAGGTAATGTTTATTAAGAATGATCCTGAGAAAAGATTTTTCAATGGTAAAATAGGGGTTATAGAAGAATTATCCGATGAAGAGGTTGTAGTAAATTGCAATGGAGATAAGATCAATGTGAACAGATATGTATGGGAAAATATTAAGTACGCTGTTGATCCTGCAACGAAAGAGATCAAAGAATCGCTGATCGGAACGTTTACTCAATATCCATTGCGCTTGGCGTGGGCAATTACAATTCATAAAAGTCAGGGACTAACCTTTGAGAAAGTAATTATCGATGCCGAAAATGCTTTTGCAAACGGACAGGTTTATGTTGCATTGAGTCGTGCAACTTCACTTGAAGGTTTGATACTGACAAGTCCTGTCAACGATCGGTTTCTTGGGCCGCATGCCGATCTTAAAAGCTGGCAGGAAACAAAGCATGATGAAAATTCTTTGCCTGTATTATTTGAAAAGGCCAGGAAGGAATTTTTGAAACTTGTTTTGTTTGGTGTTTTTTCCTATGAACATTTTATATTCTATCTCCACAAGCTTAATAAAGAGATTGCAGAGTTTCTTACAGAGCCAACAGTACGAAAATGGCATTCAGAATTTTCAGGAAAGCATGAAAGCATGTATGCAACATCGTTGAAATTTAAACAACAACTTCAGGAAATCTGGAATGAAGGTGGCGATCCGGTTACCAATGAAAAACTTCAGTCAAGAGTATGCGAGGCAGCTAAATATTTTACAGAGCAGTTGATTGATTGGCAGAAGATCTTAATCGAGCATCCTTTAAAGATCACGAATAAGCGATTCGCCAGGTCAATTGATAAAGTATTGGATGAAATTAATGAGCAATTGGTATTTAATAAAACAAAAACAGATCTCTGCAAATCGGGCTTTAACATGAATGAACTTACTACATGGAAGAAAAATTTACCGTCAATAATTGAAAAGGTAAAATCGAGTTACGTGTCTTCAGCAATGGAAGGGGTTACCGGTGACAAATCTGGATTGTTCGAATTGCTCTCTGCTTATCGGGATGAAATGGCTGAAGCAGAAGGTTTGCCTCCGTATATGATCTTCAGTAATCAGGCTATCAGGAATTGTTGTTCACAATTGCCGGGAGATGAGAATACAATATTAGCGATGGGCGGATTTGGCAAATCTAAAATGTCGGAATATGGAGTTGATGTATTGGATATAATCCGCGAATATTGTGAGGAAAATAATCTGGAATTGAATTACACTAACGAAAAGCCTAAACGAAAAACCAAAGCGATATTTAGTAAGTCTGGTATTTTATCGGTGACCGTAAACGAAACGATTGCATTGATAAAATCCGGAAATAGCATAAAAGAAGTTTGTGCGATCAGAAAACTGGCAGAGTCGACGATCGAAGGACATCTTGCGCTTGCAGTACAAAATAATCTGATCCAGATCGAAACAGTGATGGATGTCGGAGAAATTGAAAAGATAAGAACGTATTTCCCGGATTCTTCAACAGATTTAAAAGCTGCCCGGGAAAGGTGCGGGAATAAATATTCTTATGGAAAGTTGAAGCTGGTGCAGGCTTGGATAATTGCAAAGAAGCGGAAAGAATTTGCTTCTTAATCTTCAAAGTAAATTTTACTTTCAATATTGAGGTATTTAAAAATAAAAGTATAAACATATGCTTTCCTTGTGATCTGATTGTCAAATACACCGCTACCTGAATGCCCGGCTTGTTCCTGATAATATAATACATAAGGATTTTTAGTTCCACCAAAGGTCTGAAGCTGGGAAAGAAACTTGAAAGAATGGAACGGACTTACTCTGTCATCGTTATCTGAAGCAACAAGTAATGTTGCAGGATAATCAACTCCTGTTTTTACATTCTGCACAGGAGAATACGACAACAGGTTTAGAAAGTCAAGAGAGTCTTCAATGTTTCCATATTCTTCAGTGTATTTATATCCGATATTAAATTTATGATATCGCAACATGTCCAATACGCCTGATTGTGAAACAACTACTTTGAAAAGTTCCGGTCGTTGCGTCATGCATGCACCAACTAAAAGTCCGCCATTTGAACCACCCATAGCTGCAAGTTTACTGGAGTTCGTATATTTCTGAGCAATAAGATATTCAGCAGCAGCAATAAAATCGTCAAACGTATTTTGCTTCTTAAATCTTTTACCAGCTTCATGCCATCCGGGGAAGTCGCCGCCGCCTCGGAGTTTTGGGACAGCATATATTCCGCCGCTGTTCAGAAAGGCTATATTGTTCACATCAAAAGAGGGTTGCATCGAATTTCCAAAACCTCCGTATCCATAAAGAATTGTCGGATTATTTCCATTTAGTTTGAGGCCTTTTTTATAGGTAAGATACATTGGAATTAAAGTGCTGTCTTTGGAATAATAGTAAACCATTTCAGTAGTCAGATCTTTGAAACTAAATGGGACAATAGTTTTAGAAATTGATGATTGCTCAAATGTATTCAGGTTGATCTGATAACCAGTAGATGGACTAAAAAACGAATTGAAATAATAAACTAAAATACTATCGCCGCGAGTGTAGGAAAATCCGCTGAAAGAGTAACCTTCCGGTATGCTCCAGGACTTTAATTTATTTCCGCCTGAATCAGCAATTAATGCATACGATTTCTTATCGCCGTTATAAAGTGTAAGTATTTTGTTTTCGTTGATGATTGCAACTGATTGAAGTCTTTCCTTGTACTGCGGAATAAATTTTTCAAAGTCATTTTTCTTATTTACGTCACATATGTAAACACTACCATTGTTGCCGAATTTATTTGTAGCTACAAGCAGCTTGCTATTGATTTCTCCTATAGTATTAATGGTCACGCCATCTTTTACTTCTGTATCGATGAATATTTTAAAATCTTCTTCCGGGTTCAGAGGAAGAGTTTTGTAAGAACATGTAATTGAAAAATTGTCGCCTTTCCTAAATTTTTGAGTAAAAATCAGATATTTATTTTCCGGAGTAATTTTAAAACTAAAGTAGTCTGTCAGACTTTCGGGTGTATAAACAGGAATGTCCTGGTCTTGTGATGTTCCTAGAGTATGATATTGAAGTGCTTTAATTTTTATTAATCCGGAAAAAGATTCAGAAACATCTTTAACATCATATTTAATATAAAATACTTTGTCTCCGGACCAGTACAATGGACTGTACTTAACAAAATTTACAGAATCGTTTAACAATTCTTTTTTCTCCAGATCAAGGAAACGGATCGTTTTCCAATCGCTTCCATTTCGCGATAGAACGATTGCAAGAGTTTTATTATCTTCTGAAATATTTATTCCATCAATGGTTATCGCCACACCTTTTTCTAAAGTATTTGGATTAAATAAAAGTTTGGGTTGATCATCGACATTCGATCGAATATATAATGATGCCGTCTCAAGTGAAGTGCTACTCCCAAAAGAGAAGTAATATTTTCCTTCTTTATTTACCCGCTTCATTTGAATTCTTAAATACCTTGTAAGATGTTCAGCTACGCTAGAGGTTAATTTACTGGCATATTTATCTCTGATTTCAGCCTGACCTTCCAGCCAAAGTTTAGTTTTGTCAGAATGAACATTCTCGAGCCAGCGGTATGGATCACCTATAGGGTTACCCCATATTGTATCTACAACGGAATCTCTTTCTGTTAAAGGATAGATATTCGGTTTCTGTGCGTGAAGGAAAAAGTTCCAGGACAGAAAAAGGAAAATTATTAATGGTTTCAAGTTATCTGAGTTTATTTAAAATGTAATATTATTTAATTATTAGAATACTTGCAAATAGTAATAATTAATGTTGAACAGTTGATATTATATCCATATCCTTATTATACCTTGCAGACATGAATTAATTTCATTTCTCTATATGAATAAAACAGCAATTTTTAATTTGATTAAAACTGTAGAGATTTTCAGCAGTTTGCCAGAAGATCTCTTAGAACAAGTTGCAAGTCGATTGCAAATTATTTCTTTTTTACCCGATGCAACTATTATTCAAAAAGGCGATCACGGCGATTCGATGTTTGTCATTGCTGGTGGTAAAGTAAAAGTTCACGATGGAGATCATGTTGTAGCAATAACCGAAGCCGGAAATTTCTTTGGGGAATTTTCTTTACTGGATGCCGGACCCAGATCAATGTCAGTTACTGCAATAGAGAAAACCGATGTGATCCCATTTACGCGCGAGCTGTTTTATGAATTGTTGCAGAGTCAGCCGGAAGTTGCAAAAAAGATTATCAGTGCTCTTACAAAGCGTTTACGGAAGCAGAATGAATCGATCATCGATCAGTTGAGAACTCGCGAAGAACAATTGACAAAATTAGTTGACGAACGAACAAAAGAACTTCAGATCAAGAACGAATTGATCAGTGTAAAAAACCGGGAGATCACAGACAACGTGAATTATGCAAAGCGCATCCAGTCTGCCATACTACCGGATCAGAAAAGGATTCAGAATTCTTTCGAAGAGTCTTTTGTTCTCTATCTTCCAAAAGATATTGTCAGTGGTGACTTTTATTCTTTTTTCAGAATCGAAAATACAGCAATTTTAATAGCTGCCGATTGCACCGGGCATGGTGTAACCGGGGCATTTTTAAGTGTAGTCGGAAATTCACTTCTTACACAGATCATCAATGAGCGCAAGATAATTGATCCGGGAAAAATTCTGGATTGTCTGCACGAAGAGATGATCAATATGCTGAATCAGAGAAATACTGATTCGACGGATGGAATGGACATTGCAATCTGTTCTTATAATTTAGAAAATTCAGTTTTGAAATACGCTGGCGCAAACAGACCATTGTGGTTGATCAGAAATAACGAATTATTAGCATATAGCCCGAATAAATATCCTGTTGGAGGTTTGCAGATCACACATGAAGAAAATTTTATGACGCAAGAAATTGTGTTGAAAAAAATGGACTCATTCTATATTTTCAGTGACGGTTATGCTGATCAATTTGGTGGAGAGTTTGGAAAAAAATTGATGACAAAGAAATTTAAGGAGATCTTAATGTCAATTCAACATTTGAAAATGAATGAGCAGATATTGTTCCTGACAGATTATCTTGATAAATGGAAAGCACAAAATGAGCAAGTTGATGATGTGTTGGTAATGGGAGTGAGGATTTGAGTTTGAATGTGAGTGAGAGAGAAATTGATATTGTCAATGCCAGTGAGAATTTGATAGAATTTCCCCACATATAAGAGTTGTAATATTTTCGGAATCGAATAACCTTTGCGGATGATTGATGCCACGTACAAATATTCAGATATCACCGGAAAGATAATCGGATTAGCAATGGAAGTCCATAGGGAAATGGGAAATGGATTTCAGGAAGTCATTTATCAACGGGCATTGGAATTTGAATTCGCGAAGAGTTTTACCAATTTCGATAGAGAGTTTGAAATGCCGGTGAAGTATAAAGGAATGCAAATAGGAACAAGAAGGGTTGATTTCCTGATTGATAAAAAAGTTTCAGTTGAGATAAAAGCAGTTGTTCAAATTGAGAAAGTTCATTTAGCACAGGCCATCAATTATCTCGAAGCATACAACTTGGAAATTGGGTTACTGATAAATTTCGGGGCAGAAAGTTTGCAGGTGAAAAGGTTGTTAAACAGTAAGTTTCAAAACAGGAAGTGATGCGGAAGTCAACAAAGTCAGAACCGGGATTTAGCTGATTTTTGGATTTGGTTGATTCGCTGTTTGGCAATTTGTGAGGTATTGGGACTTCATATTGGTGTTAATTCCCATACGGATAAATCCAAAAATCAGCTAAATCCCGGTTCAGACTTTGTTATGGTGCGTAAAAGTAAAAGGGCAGATGTTTACCTTTGTCCCAAACTCCCGTTTCATGAAAAGAAGACAATTCATCAAAGGTTCTGCGATCATAGGCGCATCAGTTGTTATTCCGGAATTCCTGAAAGCTGCTTCAGGTATGCTGGAGACAGGAAACGGTAGAAAGGTCTACACGATCATCACTGCCAATAAAACAATGGTCGGTACATTGCCTGTTCTTCGAGCTTTTGCAGGTGATAACAATGATTATGTATCGCCGTATGTTTTCTTTGATGAGTTCGGTCCTGTTCATGTTAATCCGAAAGATAAACCTTTGCGTGTTGAAGCGCATCCGCACGCAGGAATAATTCCAACAACCTATTTTCTCGAAGGTACAGGTCATCATCGTGATAGTCTTAATTACGATTTCCAGATCGGCAAAGGAGATTTCATGATGTTCACTTCAGGTCGTGGTGCTATTCACATGGAAGAGACAGGTAAAAAATTGTATGACGACGGTGGCTTGTATCATGGCTTCCAGATCTGGTTAAATATGCCTGCCAAATATAAATGGGTGGCTCCGGCAACTGATGTTCATCGTACAGATAAAATGGCAGATCTGAATGGAAAAGATTATTCAGCTAAAATTGTACTGGGAGAAATGTTTAATGCAAAATCAAAAATAGAAACATTATTCCCTGTTTTTTATTTTCATATCAAAATGAAAGCCGGATGCCGGTTAAGTATTCCAACCAATCCACAGCACAATGCATTCGCATATTTGATCAGTGGAAAACTCGAAGTAGAAGGAAGAAAATCGATTGCAGCCAATCAGGTTGTCTTATATCAACGTGGCGATAGTAATATAGAATTATTCAGCACAGAAGGCGCAGAATTACTTTTGCTCGGCGGACAACCACATAACGAACCTGTATATGCTTATGGTCCATTTGTAATGAACAGCGAATCTGAAATTCAAAAGTGTTACAAGGATTATCAGTCAGGTAAAATGGGAAATCCTGATCTTGTGAATATGATCAAAAAATAACAAGGTTATTTTCAATTAAACCAGACTGCGTACCCTTTTTTGCGAAGATCCCATGCAAGTTTAGATTCCATTATCAATGCCTGTTCGCGGGTCATTTTGGTTTGATTAATTTCATTGTACAATGATGGCCGCAAATACAAACCATATTTCCATGGATAATAGGAAGACAGATCGTGTCCTTTCGAATTTTTGTATGCAGTTTTATGCTGAAGAAAACGCTCGTCCGGAGATTTAGAAGTCATTCCAACATACAAACATTCCAGAACTCCGTTAAACTGCGGATTAGCAGATCGGAATTTCCAGTTTTCGGAGAAAACTTTTTTAGAAAGTTCGATTACGTAGACTTTGTGTGACATTGTATGCATCCGGGTATACGAAATTGCTACACCGGAGGTTATAGAAATTTTGCATCTGCCTGAAAAATATAATTCATTGATCACTATGAGAATTTCAATTTAGACAACAAAAAAAGGACAGTAGCGAATGCCACTGTCCTTTGAAAATATTAAACTAAACCTATTTTTATTTCATCATCTTTATTCCGAATGATTTTCCAGAATTATTTTCAAGACGAATTAAATAAAGGCCATTTTTATATGCTGTTGTATTAATAGAAACAGAATTAATTCCTTTCTGTGATTTAATAATTCGGCTTTCAATTAATCTTCCGGTGATGTCAATTACACTTAAAGTTGTGTTTTCGGAAACAGAGGCGAAGAAAGATACATTTATTACATCACTAAATGGATTCGGATAAGCTGCAAGTTCCATTGAGTTCCCATCAAGAACGTTTATCGAAGTTAGCGTTGATGGAAGATATAAAGCAATGTCCTTAACTGCTATGCCCGAACCAATACGACCAAGAAGTGTAGCAGCGCCGGTAGAAATATCGATCATGTAAAGATTATCATGTGTCGATGAGTCTGTATTAGCAGCGAAGAATATTTCATCACTAACGGAATCAGCATTGAAATAAATATCCATGTCTACACTTAGGTCAGTCGAATTTAAAGTAAGTCCTGACATACCTATTGTATTCAAAGTTCCATTGTTTGGAGGCGTTTGATTTACAAAAGTATTCAGGTTCTCGTCGAATCCGATCAAGGTTGTTGAACCTGTACCATTATAATTATTTGTATAAGCAAGGGAACCTATAGCAGGATCTGCACCAAAGTTAATATCACCCATTGCGTAATTCTCCATTGAATCAGTAGCTGCCAAGGTTCCTGTTATGGGATTCAAACGATAGTTCATATCATTAACACCAACTACACGAATTCTGTCAACCAGTGGATTGAAATCAAAACCAATGTTTCCGGAACCTAAATTCAATGTTATAGAACTTGCACCAACAGCAGTTGCTATTGCAGTTGTTGTATCAACAGTGTAAAGTTGAGCAGTTCCGGCAGTAGTGTCATACCCAAGAATGAATAATTCACCATTAAGTGGTCTTACGTCCATACCTGCGATCATTTGACCTGCAGTTACTCCGGTAATTGGCATAAAATTGCGAATGAAATTGGTGTTGTCCGAATCGAAAGAAAATAATGATGATCCTGATAAACCATAGATGATTCTTCCCGATAGTGGTGGTGCTGTACGATCAATTGCAACTGCAATATCTTTTACTATTATTCCTGAACCAATTGTGCCAAGATTAGTTGCAGTGCCCGTAGCAAGATCTAATGTGTAAAGCGCATCTCTTGTATCTGCATCTGTGTTCGCACTAACGTATGCAGTGTTCGATGATGTCATCGGATTAAAATAAATATCCATGTCAACAGATAGATCGGCCGGGTTAAAATTAATGCCAAGAGTTCCAACTGTATTTAGTGTTCCTGCATTAGGTGGATTTAGTGTTGTAAGAATT
>JAYUWA010000138.1:0-2210 GCA_043753795.1 Bacteroidota bacterium
GTTCGAGACCTCGGGTTTGGATCTACAATGGTATCAGAGATACGACTGGTAAAAAATTTAGAACGTGGCTGAAAACTAAAGTAGGCTCAAAGCCGGTTACAATGGATGATGTCGATGTTTCTGCAAATGTTATAAGAATAGGCGATCAGCTTTTTAACAATGGATTCTTTGATAACACTGTCACTTCAAAAGTTGTAGAATTAAAGAGAACTGCATCGGTTGAGTACATTTTGAATCTTCATGCTCCATTTATTGTCTCTGATGTTATTATGCGTGATAGCAATGTAACTCCGGTTTTGGCTATAAAGGAAATTGTTTCAGGTTCAAAACTTATAGGACAGCCTTATATGTTGGCTAATGTAAGAACAGAACTTCGGAGAATTGAAGATGAAATGCGAAACCGTGGTTATTATTATTTTGTAAAAGAGAATATATATTTTACTGCTGATACAAATAGAACTGAACGAACTGTAAAACTGGAATTATTGTTAAAAGATGGATTGACAGATGAGTTGAAAACATATAAGATTGGCGACATCAAAGTCAACACTGATTATAATTTGGGAAGATCGGATAGTTTAATTTTCTATCCTGACAGTTCCAGAAGTGCAAAGTTTACTCCGAATAGTTCTGTCAGACCAAGAGTGATTTCAAGATCAATATTTCTGAAAAAGGGTGAAACATATTCCCGGCTGAATCATGAAATGACCATTAGCAGACTCATGGGAATGGGTACATATCAGTTTGTCAGAATCAGATATCTTCCGGTTGATTCCGGTGATACATCTTATTTGAACGTAGTTATCGAATTGACTCCCGGAAAAAGAAAATCTATACAGAGCGAATTGGATGTTATTTCTAAATCAAATGACTTTGTCGGACCTGCATTGAGTCTTTCATTTTTAAACAGGAATGCTTTTGATGGCGCAGAGGCATTGAAAATCAGTTTGAAAAGCTCACTTGAAACGCAATTTAAGGGCAGTGGTGAGAATGTTTTTGGATATGAATTTAGCCCGCAAATTGAATTGAAAATTCCACGGCTGATAACTGGTGTTAAAATTCCGATAGTAAGAGGTTACTATATTCCAAAAACTGTGATCTCGTTTAATTATAATTTTCTTAAACGTGTAGGATTTTATAATCTGAATTCGTTTCAATTTAATTATGGTTATCAATGGCGAATGAATCTCAGGATCTCACATGAATTGAATCCGATTTCCATAAATTATTTCTCGGTTGCAAAAAGAACTGATCAATTTAATGCATTGATTAATGATAATTTATTTTTAAAACGAACATTTGAAAACCAGTTTATTCCGGCATTGTATTACTCATTTACATTTAATGAACATGTAATACCTACTCAAAGAAGTCAATTCTATCTCCGTTTTACTTCAGAATTTGCAGGAAATCTTTTCTCACTGATTAATAAATCATTTTTAGGAAAAGAAAGACTTAATGGTGAGCAGTTCACAGCAGCAGGTGTACCTTATTCTCAGTTTTCAAGATTCACTCTTGATATGAATAATTACTATAATGTCACAAAGCTGGATCAGATCATTTTGCGATTATATGCCGGTGTAGGAATTCCTTATGGAAATTCTTCATCGCTCCCGTATGTGAGACAATTTTTCAGCGGGGGCCCTTCAAGTATCAGGGCGTTTAGGATTAACGCACTTGGTCCCGGAGCTACTCAACCAGATACAATCAGATATTCCATTTTGAGAAGTGGGGGAGATTTTAAATTGGAAACTAATATTGAGTACCGTTTTCCTATTTATAAAATTGTTAAAGGTGCTGTCTTCGCAGATGCGGGAAATATCTGGGTGTTTCACGATCCTGCAACAGGGGAAACTTTTAATTTTAACAGAGTACTCTCTGAGTTCGCAGTGGGAACTGGTTTTGGAATCCGGTTTGATGCATCTTTTTTCATCCTTCGTTTTGATCTTGCCATTCCATTGCGAAAACCATGGTTAATGGAGAATGAACGATGGGTCGTAGATGAAATTCAACTAGGTTCAGGAAAGTGGAGAGGCGATAATTTACTATTTAATATTGCTATAGGATATCCATTTTAAATTGGCATAGTTTTTTTAACATTTAACTTAAAAAAAACTATGAAAAACCTAAGTATACTAATTTTGTCATCAGTATTGTTTTATTCCTGTTCAAATAGTAACACGAAAAATGATCAGGCAGAAAGTGATAAA
>JAYUWA010000139.1:0-2209 GCA_043753795.1 Bacteroidota bacterium
ATAAAATAGATGAATCAAATATAAGGAATAATATAAATATCAGGCTCTTTCTTCTGTTAATTTTTGTGCGGAGAGTGACCGGATTTCACTTAGTTTAGAATAGACATTTTCAATTTCTTTATCGAGGAAATTCTGTGAATATTGGACATATCTGAAAAATTCTTTACTGCCCGGAGCATGTCCTGAGATCTTTCTGACCATATGTTCAGGCATTCCCATATTCAAGAGAGTTGTAATGGCAGTTCTTCTCATCGTATGAGTCGTGATCAGGTCGCAGAATCTGTACGACCTCTTTTCACTCTCTGTTTTAATTTCTTTATCGATTCCCTTTTTTTGCCGCTTCTTGTTGATAGTATAAGTCCAGCCGGCAAGTTCAGCGATCTCACGGAAATATTTATTTAAGGTGTAAAGGTGGTAGGATGGAAGTAGTGTTTTCTTTACAGACTTATACCGGTTGATTATCTCAATTGCATAATGCGGTAATTTTACTCTGGTGAATGTCTCTGTTTTCTTCGAACGGACTTTGATATACACATCATCATATACCTGTTCAATATTTTCTTTTTTAAGAAGCATAAGATCAGAAACCCTTAATCCTACGGTGCAGCCAAAAACAAAAACATCTTTTGGAGCTTTCAGCTTTAATGGAAGTCCTTCTTCAAACTCTTTGTTATAGATGAGAAAATTTAACTGCTCCGGATTCAGTGCTATGATCGGTATCTCTTCCGAAACTACATAAAATTGTTTTTGAACCGCTTTGGTGTCTATTGACAGGCTTTTTTTATTTGTCAAAAAGTAACAGATCTGCTATTACAAATCCTGCAAAAACAATACTTGCAATTCCATTGGTTGTAAAGAAAGCCAGATTGACTCTGCTCAAATCATTTGGTTTTACGATGAGATGCTGATAAGTGATCAGAATTGTAAAAATGCAAAAGCCGACCCAATAAGTTATTCCGAATGGTAAATATATTCCTGCGGCAAAAACAAAAAGCACAGAAAAAAAGTGGAGTAGGATAGAGATGTTCAACGCGCCTTTTTTCCCAAAAGCAACCGGCATAGAATTTAATTTTAAGTTACGATCAAATTCTTCATCCTGCAATGCATAAATTATATCAAACCCACTGACCCACGTGATGACGGTAAAGCTGAATAACAAAGGCAACCAATCAAATACTCCCGTTACTGCTAAATAGGCTCCGATGGGTGCAAGTGATAAGCCAATTCCAAGGATCAGATGGCATAACCAGGTAAATCGTTTTGTCAATGAATATCCAAGCACAACTAAAAGCGCGACAGGTGAGAGGTAGAAACAAATTTTATTGATAGTGTAGGTAGTGAGAATAAAAGCAAGCGATGAAAGCACTACTAGTGTCAGTGCCGCCGCCGGACTAATTACTCCTTTCGGTATTTCTCTGATGGCAGTCCGTGTATTCCGGGAATCGATATCCCTGTCTATATACCTGTTGAAGGCCATTGCAGCAGTTCTTGCGAAGACCATGCAAAGAATTACTTTCAGTAAGGTGAGCAATTCAAAATCAGATTCAGTACGTGTAATTGCAATAGTAAATCCGATCAGAGCGAACGGCATTGCAAAAACAGTGTGACTGAATTTTACTAATGAAAGATAATTGTTAATTTTTTTTACGAACACAAAGGTTTCCTCCGGTGCAAATGTAGACAAATTTAAATATCAGGTAACTTAGTATCGGGTCAAAAAAAAGCCGGCCTATTTTTCAATAGGCCGGCGATTGTTAATCGTTAAAGTACTACGAGTTTTTGCGATCGGATGGTCTTGTCGTCTATTTTCAAAGTGCAGAAGTATATTCCGGAATGAAATTCACCTGAAGGAATTTCTAAACTGTTTGATATTGTTTTCAATGTAATTGTTTTTACAATTGATCCAATCGAATTAGTGATAGTGATGGACGCCTTTCCATATTTACCGATAGAAGCCAGGTCATATTGTAGATTAGTATTGGCCGAACTTGGGTTCGGATAAATAGAGAAATCGACATTGTCATACATTTCTTCAATTCCAATATTACATCCTCTGATAGCTGAATACGCATTTACTTTTCCATAACCCCATGCATTGTCAGGTAGACTTGAACCGGTAAAGTTATCCTGATCAGCACAATTAAGAATTGCAGTCTTTACATCAAGCCATGTTGCTGTCGGATTCTTCTGAAGATACAATGCACAGATC
>JAYUWA010000140.1:0-20798 GCA_043753795.1 Bacteroidota bacterium
AGATCAGAAGATTATCTTTGTACCATTGATAAGAAGCACCACTTACTGCACCAACATTCAAAACCACAGACGAACCATTGCAGATTGCAGTATCACCCGGTGTTGTGATCTGTGCAACAGGACCTGAATACGCTCTTCCCGGAGAACCGAGTAAGCAACCTGCAAACCAATTGTTGCCATCGTTTGCGCTTGATGTTTCATTCAGTCTTTCAAGAGTGTATCCACCTGCATCAGCCGATGTTGGGAATGGTAATTGGTCGGAGTACAAGAATGACATATGCAACTGATCAGTTCTATCGAACAATCTCAATTCTTCTCCACTATTCGAGAAATCAAATTTGAAATCACCAATTACATTTGTTACAGAAGGATAAACAGTAGTAAATTTCTCAAGATCCGATGCCAAAACTAAATACCCATCTGCCGGGATTGAAGTTGTTACCGGGAATTTGAAAGTATGATTATCCGCTTCATCTCTGAACATCCAGTTTGAAAGGTCTATTGCCAAACTTCCACTGTTATGTAGTTCTATCCAGTCGCCTGATTCATTCAATGAATCGCTGTGATAATTCAATTCACTGAAAGCTAATTGCTGACTGGCAGAAGATCCTGTGAAGTAGCAGGTAATCACATCACTTGCTGTAAAATTATATGTTACACTTTGATTTGTGTTATCAGATGAGATAACAACGTTGCTTTTCCAATGATCAAACGTATAACCCGGATTTGGAATAGCAGTAATTGTAACAGGATTTCCATTGAAGTACACACCGTTCCATGGGTACGATGTAGGTGTGATAGTAGAGATCTGTACTACACCTGCGCCGGCTGGACTAACTTGTAAAGTAAGTGTAACCTGTCCGGACAATTGAAATTCGCTTTGAACAAAGTTTCTTGCATAAGAAGGTCTGTTATTTGCAAAAGAAAGCATTGAAGCAATGTTCGTAATCCAGGTTGCCGAATCAGCTCCGCCCCATTTCTCATTTTGCAGATGATAATCATATTTCAGAGAATCTCTGAGCAAGTAAGCATTCGCCTGAACATTTGACGGTAAAAAAATTGTATTGACAAGATCTGCATACCGGTTTATGAAATATCTTTTATAAGTAGCATTTTGTGTAAAGTATTTGAACAGATCTGAATTATAATTATGTGGAGAAGCGTTTCTTGCAGTTGCAAGCATATTATTAGAAACACTTCCACTATGACCCAATCCAAATTCAAGATCATAGATCAGATACTTGAATTTCCCATCACCTTTTTTTGGTCTCCATAATTTTAAGTTGTTGTTAGTACCGCCCATCCAATCATCGTTAGGATAGTAGGTTTCAGCGATGAAGTAATCAGCCATATTCTGAAGATCCATCATTGAAGAAATAGTATTAAAATAATCAGGATCGGAAGGAGATGTTGTAGTAGCGTAAGAATGCATTGCAAAAAAAGCAGAATCACTTCCCTTTTTAACTTCTATTCCTGTGTAGAAATAACTTTCTTTCAGGAAATCAATTTCATCTGCTTTGTAACCGTAATTTCCTTCTACCCAATGATGATCATCATTTTCACGGAAATAATAAATTCCCCAGTTTTGTCCATTCAAAGTTAACAAACACGGTTCATAAGCGATATAATTATTGTAGGTGCCTTTCAGGATACGATTCATCAATGCATCGCGCATGTGACATTTGTCGCGGTCGTTTCCGGCCATGTGTAAGATAAAATTATCCCATTTATCGTTCCATGGTTTCAATGATTGCAGACTATAATTTAAATTTGAAAGACCGTACTTGTCACCAAGTTTTATCTCCAAACTTTTCTGTGCTGCAGCACGCGACCATCCACCAGTTACTGCCAGGCCGGCGTTAAATTTAAATTGCAAACTTTTATCTCTTTCATAAAATTCAAGCGTAACATCTTTTTCAAGATCAAGCCAGTAGTTTGCACCCCAATGTGGATTTGGTGAAGTGTATCCCGGACCATCAGCAAAAATTCCGGAATTATAATCGTAAAGATTATCCGGATCAGTTGTCAATGCAACTACAGGCAATCTGCTTGTGAAATTTATAAAGTAAGTATTGGTTACAGTAATACTTCCAATGGCATTGGGAGCAAATACTCTTGCGCGAATAGTTCTTGTTGAGGAAATTGAAATCGGACTTGAATAAAGTGTGCTTGTTTCAGTGACATCACTCCCGTCTGTTGTATAACGGATACTTCCACCGGGAAAAGCAGTTGTTAGAGTGAGTGAACGCGTTCCTGAATAAAATCCGCCTTGAAGTGAAAATATCGGAAACGTAGCATATGATGTTTTACAAACTGTCGAGTTGTTAGATGACTTCGGTGTTGGTACATCAGTAAGACACCAATTACTGCTACCATCAGGAACCCTTGCGATTGAATTATCGATCTCCAGATTACCTGTTGATTTTTTGTCGAGTAATGAATTACTTTCATTGGTAAGAAAAATTGTTTCACCTGTTTTGCTGATTTTAAAATCAGCATGAAAGTATGTTGTGGCTGAATTATGAAACCATGATGGCACATCCGAAAAAAGTACTGAACCATTGCTTACAGAGAATGTCAGATACGGGTTTGAAGTCATATCTGCATAAGTTCCGGTTGTATTATGAACTTCTACAGCCAACACATTCGTTCCATTCACAAGTAGCTTACGAAGAGTATTATAGTCCAGATAAAAACTATCCGGGTATTCGTTCTGATAAAGCACCGCTTCATGACCCAATGGAGCAAGTTCATTCCATGCAGGAACAGTTCCGGGTGATCCAAGATTCATTCTTGCAATTTCAACACCATTCAGATATGCAACAAATCCATCATCGAAATCCATATTAAAAACTGCGTCCATAATTTTCGATGTATCGGAAATTGAAAACGATCTCCGCATATACACTGAAGCGCATCCAGAAATTGTTGTTCCATCATCAGAATCTCCCATTCCAATTCCACCTGTACCTGTCGACCATGAACCATCGTTGAAAGAAGACACACGCCAGTTTGAAGAAAATGAAGTTGTGTTAGCACGATATTTCCAGCTATCGTTTGCCTTCACAGCAGTTTCCCAATGTGTGAGAACAGTCTGATTAGTATCTGCTGCAAATACTAAAACATGTGAGCCTGCAGAAAGATTATAATCAGGGAAACGAAATTTGTATGGCTTCAAAGAATCATCAGACAAACCATAGCCACTTAAATTTACAGATGAAGAGCCGGCATTGTAAATTTCAATCCAGTCATCGTACTGATAATTTTCATCAGCAATAGTCTTCGTATTTGAACTCTGAATTTCATTAATAACAATCTGTCCATTCGAAAAAAAACTGATCGTTAACAAGACTAAAAAAAAGATTATTTTATAGGTGTGTTTCATCAACTATTATTAAATATTACTCTACTAAAATGCACTCAGAAACGCCTGAAATCAATCCTTTATGGTAAACACTCCGATAACCTTCGCTAAACACCTGTAATTCTTGGCCAAATGCTGGTTTGACGTGGTAGTAAAAAGTGGCAACTTTACCTCAAATCATTTTTTGTTCTCGTGAACTATCTTAGTTTTGTTGGTTCCTGAAAAGCTGAAAATTTCAATTTTTTGAAGGAAAAAGTTGGTCTAGTTAAAATCAAAATTATTTTACGACTTAGTAATTAATGTAAAATTGAGCATTGAAGGGAACATAAGTAAAGGATTAGGGAAACTTAGGTTTGTTGCCCTTTTTGTACTTGTATTTATGTGTTCTGACCGAGCGAAAGCCAGCCACTCAATGGGCGCAGATCTCACTTACAGATGCCTTGGTGGAAACTCTTTCGAAATAGAACTTTCATTTTATCGTGACTGTGCAGGTATTGAAGCAGATTCGATTGCAGATATTTTTTTTCAATCATCATGTTATCCTTCTTCTTCAATTCAAATTTCTTTGATTCCCGGAACGGGACAGGAAATTAGTCCTACTTGTCCGAATAACACTACCACATGTAACGGAGGAACATTTACAGGAATTCAGGAATATATTTATCGGGGAGTTATTAATTTACCGGGACCATGTGTTGACTGGCAATTCAGTTACAATTTGTGTTGCAGAAATAATGCGATCACAAATATTGATGCTCCCGGCCAAACAAATATTTACATCTATGCAAATCTGAATAATGTAATTACACCTTGTAATAACTCGCCTACTTTTTCTAATAAGCCCGTTCCATTTGCATGTCGTGGTCAGCAGTTTTGTTACAATCACGGAGCCTACGATGTTGATGGCGATTCATTAGTTTATTCTCTCATCACGCCTTATGACAGTCCGGGATTACCAATTACATATTCTACTCCATGGACAGCTACAAATCCGCTGACATCATCACCCGGTGTTACATTGAATCCGCAAACTGGAGATATATGTATGACTCCGACCAATCTTGAAATTACTGTGATGGCAGTATTGGTACAAGAATTCCGTAACGGTTTTCTGATAGGAGAAGTTGAACGCGACATTCAATTTACGATCATCGATTGTAATAATATTATTCCAACAGTTTCCGGAATAAACGGAACGAATAGTTTCTCACAAAGCGTTTGTGCAGGAACACAAACATGTTTTAATATTAGTTCAGGGGACGTCAACGGAACTCAGAATACTTTTATAGACTGGGACTATTCAATTCCGAATGCAACGTTCACAACTTTTCCAGGACAAAGAGAGACAGCAACATTTTGCTGGACACCTACTACAGCGCAAATCAGCACGAATCCATATTGCTTCACAGTAACAGTTCGTGATGACAACTGTCCGTTTGTAGGAAGTCAAATCTATGCTTTCTGCATTACAGTAAATGGAATAGTCGCCAATGCAGGACCGGATCTTACTGTCGGGTGCAATACATCAACACCAATTACTGCTTCTGCATCCGGTGGTAGCGGGATCTATACCTATCAATGGAATACAGGTGCAACTTCACAATCGATTGTTGGAGGAGCCGGAAATTATGTAGTGACTGCTTCCGATGGAAGTTGTACAGATACAGATACTGCCAGAGTTTCTCCTGCTCCCGGAGCACCTGCCGCAGCATTCAGCAATGATGCAAATTGTAGTAGCCTTACAGTACAATTTACAGATCAATCAACAATAACCGGAGCAACCATCACTAACTACAATTGGAATTTTGGAGATGGGTTTACAAGTAATCTGCAAAGTCCTTCTCATACTTATAGCGCACAAGGAAATTATCCGGTTCAATTGATTGTTACTTCTTCAACCGGTTGTATTGATACACTTACTCAAAATTTGCTTCTGACATTAAATGCTCCAAATGCCGGTTATGCCTTTTCTCATGGCTGTCAGGGATCAGAAATTAATTTTACAAACCAATCAACTTCCCCAACGCCTATTACTTCAGTAGTATGGTACTTCGGTGATGGCACTATTTCCACTGCACCCAATTCATCACATTTATATTCCGTAGCCGGTTTTTATAATACATCACTTGTTATAACAAATGCTGATGGCTGCAAGGATTCTCTTGCTTCTCTGATCTCCATTTTTGGATTACCTGTTGCAAATGCAGGAGCAAATGACACAGTTTGTGAGGGTTTAGCTGCCAATCTCATTGCTTCCGGCGGTGTTAGTTATCTATGGAATCCCGGAACCTTAACAACAGCAGCAATTTCAATAACACAAAGTGCTTCGACAAATTATGTTGTGACCGTAACCGATCTCAATGGTTGTACTGCAACTGCAACTGCAAGAGTTGTCATTTCACAGTTGCCACAAACTAGTGTCCAGGATCCAACAATTTGTCCGGGAGCAACGGCGAATCTTTCAGTCAATGTTTTTGGTGGCGGTGGTGGACCACAATCCAATTACACCTACCAATGGAATCCTGGCGGACAAACTACACAACAAATTACTGTTGGTCCTGCTCTGAGTACAGACTACTTTATTACAATCACTGGTCGATATGGTTGTGTTGTAACGGATACAGCATCGGTCACTGTTGATCCAGCAATATTGGCAGATGCGGGACTCAATCAGCAGATCTGTCCGGGCGACACCGCTACACTTTCTGCTACTGGTGGAAATTTTTATCAATGGGATCAGGGTGCAGGAAATTCGCAACAAGTAATCGTCAACCCGAACATAACAACAACATATACAGTTACCGTATATTCTGCTGCCAACTGTACTGCTACAGATCAGGTTGAAGTAAGAGTCCTTGCTCCACCGGCTGCTGATGCAGGACTGGATGCTGAAATTTGTATCGGAGATAGCGTGACATTAATTGCAAATGGCGGCACAACATATTTTTGGACACCGGGAAACATCAATTCTTCACAGGCAAATTTTTCTCCTGTTGTAAATTCTGTGTATTCAGTTCTTGTAACCGATGCTAACGGTTGCAGAGCATCTGATTCGATGAATGTTTTTGTCAATTTACTTCCAACAGCAAATGCCGGAACTGATCAGTCAATTTGTTCAGGCACGACTGCAACTCTGAGCGCATCCGGTGGAGCTTCATATGTGTGGCTTCCGAATAATGATACTTCACAAACGATAACAGCAAATCCCGATTCAAACAGTGTTTATATTCTAACAGTAGTTGATACAAACGGCTGTGTTGATGATGATCAAATAAACATATATGTAAATCCATTGCCGAATACGATCATGTCCATCAACAATGGTCTGTGTTTCGGTGCAGTAAATTTGAATGCAAATGTAAATGCATCCGGAGCTACCGCTCCATACACTTATTCATGGTCACCAATAGGCGGAACTTCTGCGACAGCAACAGGACTGACTCCGGGAATGTATTATGTTACCGTTGTTGATTTCAATCATTGCATTCAAACAGATTCAGCTTCTGTAGATTTTCCTACTGCAGTTAACATTGTGACATATGCAGTTCCTGCTTCCTGCTTTGGTTTGAACAATGGTACTGCAAGTGCAATTGCAAATGGTGGCACAGCAGGTTATACTTATCAATGGTCACCTTCCGGTGGTCAATCAAATGTTGCAACAGGATTAGGTTACGGAAATTATATTGTTACTGCATCTGATGCTTATGGATGTACAAGTACTGCATCAACTTTCATTGATGAACCTGATCCGTTTTCTTTGAGCTCCACGATCATTCCGGTAGCATGCTACGGTGAAAGTACAGGAATTATAAATCTTACTGTCAGCGGTGGTACAGCAGGTTATGCATATCAATGGTCGCCTGTCGGTGGAACAAATGCAAATGCAACTTTATTGTCTGCAGGAAATTATTCAGTCATTGTTACTGATGTAAATGGTTGTACATCATCATTGAATTCCGTTGTTCCGCAAGAGTCTCAACTAAATTTAAGTGTTGCCTCTGTGCCTGCAATTTGCATCGGACAATCTGCAGAACTTTTTGCATTGATTTCAGGCGGAGTTTCGCCTTATACAACAGCATGGAGTACCTCCGACACATCAGTGTTGATCAGTGTTTCACCAACTAGTACAACAAGTTATACTGTTACTGTTTTCGATGCAAATAATTGTCCGGTTACACCTGTAACAGTAACCGTTCCTGTTTATCCGCCATTAAATCTAATCACAGTAAATGTTCCGGCGTTATGTGAAGGTGGAACAATAAACTTACAAGCAGCAGGTTCCGGTGGAAATGGTGGTCCTTACAATTACTCCTGGAACGACAGTTCATTTTTCGGAGCAACACCTGTAGTCACTCTTGTGAACGACACAACGTTTACGGTTACTGTCAGCGATGGTTGTTCTCCTTCAGTTAACCAATCTATTCCGGTAACAGTTTATCCATTACCGGAAGTCGACTTCACTCCTCATGCAATTGCAGGCTGTACACCAGTCGAAGTTAATTTCGCGAACTTCTATCCACAATCACCCGGAGTAGCATATTATTGGGACCTTGATGATAATGTTATTTCGAACGATACAAATCCTGTTCACACTTACACTACACCCGGTGAATACGATGTGTCACTTACAATAGTCACAACCCATGGTTGTGCTGCAAGCCAGAATGTAAATGATGCAGTAACTGTTTTCGGATATCCTATAGCTGATTTTTTCCAGAGCAGAGATGAGGTTCCGGAATTTTTGCCTTCAGTAACTTTTACTGATAACAGTACCGATGCTGTAACATGGCATTGGGATTTTGGTGATGGAACTTCCATTAACGACATACTTCAACCTACACATGAATATGCAGATAGCGGAACCTATCAGGTGATGCTCATAGTTATGAATAACGGCGGTTGCATTGATACAACTTATGGCATCATAAGAGTTGAACCTGAATTTACCATTTATGTACCAAATGCTTTTACACCAAATGGAGATGGTGTTAATGATTCTTTTTTTGCAAACGGTTTAGGATTTGTAAATTATGAAATGTGGATCATGGATCGTTGGGGAAAAGAAATTTTTTATTCGAAAGAAGCCAGCCGGCATTGGGATGGATCATACTATGGTGGAGACAGAATTTGTCAGAATGACGTCTATGAATATATCATCAACGTGAAAGACTACAAAGGCAAATTACATAGGGTGATTGGGCATGTTTCGTTGGTGAGGTGAAAAAAAAAAACAAATCAAGTTCTGCTAAAAAAAATTTAACACTAAGATCACTAAAATTTGTCACAAGAGCACTTATGAAAAAAACTTCACTTGTGCTCTTGTGCTAAAAACTTAGTGATCTTAGTGTTTTTTTTATCAGATTAACGATAACGCCCCACTTGGACAATTCGCTACCTGATCTCTTATCTGCTGAGTAGTTGCACCTTCAGGACGAACCCAAGGTCTGACACGGGGATCAAAAACAGACGGAAGTCCACTGAAACAATTTGCACAATGTATGCACAACTTTGGTTGCCATAAAATAGTGACTTCACCATTGGTGTATTTCTTCTTAATTTCCATAGGATTAAAGTTAGAAATAAAATTAGTATCAAAAAAATAGATTACTCCTATTATTTAAAAATACAAATACTCACTATTAAGTACTAATGGCATTTTCATAGGCACAAAGTTACTTTTCGCTTACAATTCTACCATGACTTTTGTTCCGATTATTGAATATTCCCGTATCTTAGAAGCCTAAATCAAATCCCTCAGATCGTGAAAAAAATTTTACTATTCATCGCCTTCCTGTATTCCGTTGCATTGGCAGCTTCTCCATTCAACGGAATAATTGTACCTTTTAAGCAAGCGGATGGCACTAGCGTTGACATCAAACTTTTTGGAACCGAATATTACATGCGTGCAGAAGGATTGGATGGATATACTCTCATCCGCGACAAAGTTTCAAACAACATTGTCTACGCTAAATTATCTGAGGATGGATCAGAATTGATTTCTTCGGGAATCATTTATAAAGGAACAAAGAACAGCATTGTAACTCCATCTGCGGTATTGCAGTTTTCAAAACACATTGACATCAGTATAAAAGCTCTAAACAAAATCATTGCAGAAAATAAACAAGCTCTGAGTGGAAATGAAAAAGGAATTTTTGAAAGAAACAGCGGTAGTGGCCAGGGCGGAAATCAAACTGATGGTACTCCTATCAATCCGGTTTCCGGAAATATTACAGGCCTTTGCATAGTTGTTGATTTTTCTGATGAGCCGGGAGTTTTACCTATCAGTGAATTCGAGAATTTTTGTAACGATACGGCTTATTCCAACTTCAGCAACAATGGTTCATTGCGTTCATATTACAGAGATATTTCAGGTGGTTTGGTTAATTATGAAAATGTAGTTTATGGGTATTACCGTGCTCCCCTTACTTTCGCTGATTATGATGCAATGGGATATGCAGTAGGTGCGCAACAAATTTTAGGACTTGCATTGAACTGGATCGATGGACAAGGATTTGACTTCAGTACATTATCATTGAATCCCGACAATAGTATTAAAGCAATTAACCTTATGTACACAGGCAATCCACCTGTTTGGGCACAAGGGATGTGGCATCATAAAGGAAACTACAATGGGTTTTCGGCTGACGGAGTTCATTCCAATGATTACAATTGTTCGCCTGCGAACAATCCGCTTAAACTTGCAGTTGTAGCTCATGAAAACGGACACATGATCTGCAAATGGCCAGATACTTATAAATATGATAATTCGACAGGTCCCGATGGAATAGGTTCATTTGATCTGATGTGCTGGTATGGAAATTCATTCAATCCAACTCCACCGAATCCTTTGTTTAAAAATAATTGCGGTTGGAATACTGTTGTTGATGTGACGAATTACAATGGTATCATCAATGACACTGCAAATTCACTCACATGTTATCGTTACACAAATATCAATGACACAAATGAATTCTTTCTTTTAGAAAACAGATTAATGGCAGACAGAAGCCTTTACATTGATGATGAAGGCTTAACAATCTGGCATATCAATAGAACCGGAAACAATCAGAGTTTTGATCATGAAGTTTATTTAGTTCATGCCGGAAACGATATTCAAGATCATTCAACTGCATGTTTCAATTTAAGTTTTTCAAATGAATTCAGTGAGAACACTACACCAAATTCAAATTTCTATAATGGTGATCCAAGCGGATTAAGAGTTTGGGACATTGGCAATGAAGGTCCGATCATTACTTATAAATTAGGAACAGGCGCACCGGGGCCATCTCTCAATCTTGCATACAATACAATCTCCGGTGATGATAATGCCAATGGTTTTCTTGAACCCGGTGAATCAGCAAACATCGATCTTACTGCTACAAATACCGGTCAGTTAAGTTCTGCTTCAGCAATTTTATCATGCGTAGCAATAGGAGCCAATGCTTCTTTAGTTACTGTGAATACAAATCCGGTCAATCTTGGAGTGATCAATGTTTCTCAAACAATCAATTCGGTAATTAATATTACAGCAGATCCTGCATTAACTGTTGGATCGACGATTGACTTAAAGTTTACACTCTCCGATGGCAGTGATTCAATTTATATTACAAGAACGATTATGATCGGTATTTTTGTGATCATGGACAATAATCTTCTTACTACATGTGAAGCAGTATTTTTAGATCCGGGAGGTTCAAATAATTACAACGACGATCTTGATTTTACAAAGACGATCATTCCTGTTTCCGGCGGACAATTTATCACTGCAGATTTTCAGGCTTTCGAACTGGAAGATGAAATTAATTGCAATTATGATTATCTGACTATTCATAATGGACCGAATACATTTGCTCCACCAATCGGAACTTACTGCGGAATAAATTCTCCGGGCATCGTTACTTCAACACATAATTCCGGCGCATTAACATTTGTTTTTCATTCTGATCCGGGTGTAACAAAACCCGGCTGGGAAGCAGCGATCACTTGCAGTGGTCCTGTTGGGATAAATAATACTGATCTTTCAAATTTTGTTGAAGTATATCCGAATCCATCAGCAGGAATGATCAACATCCGACTTAAAAGTAAAATCGATGGTGTAATAACCGTTACAGATATTCTCGGCAAGGAGATAACCCAAGTGATGCTTAAAGATTCCGAAAAACACACGATTGATCTTTCCGGAAATGCAAAAGGGACATATTTTCTGAAATTCCGCTCTGAATTAGGAACTAACACTCAAAGAATTATTATTAATTAATCCCGATAGCTATCGGGACGAATAATTAATAATTTTGCTGCCGATTCAATTTCGAAGCAATGGAATTGAATCGGCATTTTTTTTCGAATTACGAATCTCGAATTACGAAATTAAACGACATCATCTAAAACCAAAGCACGATAATGAGTTCCCACGAAAGAGCCCAACACGACGAAGCTAACAACGTAACCTATCAACGTTGTCAGTATGCGTATGAGTATGCAAAACCGTTTATAACAGGAAAGAAAGTTTTAGATGTTGGATGTGGTAATGCATACGGTACAGCATTGATGGCGGAGTCTGCAAGTGAGATCATGGGACTTGATTATGATCAGTCAACGATCGACGATAACAAGAGCAGATATTCAACTATAAAAAATCTTTCATTCAAGCGTGCAGAAATTCCACCATTACCATTTGAAGATAATTCATTTGATGTAGTTACTGCATTTCAGTTCATCGAACACATTCATGCTCGTAAAGAGTTTATGAAAGAATGTCTGCGCGTTTTAAAACCGGGAGGCAAAGTGATGATCACCACACCAAATTCAAAAAAATCGTTAGCACGAAATCCTTTTCATGTTCATGAATATACATTCGACGAGATCAAAGGCGAGATCAGTTCATTGACCGGCGGTTATGCATTGCAGGGATTAAATGGCAATACGATCGTAAATACCTATTACGAAGAGAACGGAAAATTCGTCCGCATGATCCTGAAGTGGGATATTTTCAAATTGCACCAAAAATTACCTTCCGCCTGGCTTGCAAAGCCTTACAACCTGATCACGAATATGATGCGGAATAAGCTCAAGGAAAAAGTAGATACTACAACACAGATTACAACTAAAGATTTCTTTTTACAACGCGAAAAACTTGACGAATGCTGGGATATCTATCTGGAAGCAAGTAAAAATTAAGCACTTAGCTAAAAGCTTCCATCGCAAAGCCCAAGATCCATCAACTTTAAAATCCATCAATCCATTAATCCCGGTAATTCTTAGTTATTGTTTGCAAAACTGAATCAATTCCTTACTTTTGCCGTCCCAAAACTGTCCTATGGTGTAATGGTAACACTGCAGATTTTGATTCTGCCTTTCTAGGTTCGAATCCTGGTAGGACAACATTTTGCGAATTCAACGCCCTGTAGGTCAACGACTTGCGGGGCGTTTTTTGTTGTTAGGGGAAGGAAAAAAAATTATACTAAGGAAGTTGTAACGACCAAAGACAAAAGAAATTTATAGGGTGAATGTAGTATCTTTGAGTAAATAAAAGAACTGAAGATGAGAAGGATTACTACTATACTTGTTATGTTAATGTGCATTGCAAATTATCTAACAGCGCAAACCTGTTCTGCAGATTACACTTACACAATCGACACAGCACATCATAGTGTCACTTTCCAAGATTCATCTGCTATCTCTGGTCATTTAATCACGTATGCCTGGACATTCGGTGATGGAAATTCGAGTTCTCTCGCAAATCCGGTTCATAATTATTCTCAACCCGGTACTTATTACGTCTGTCTCACGGTAACCGCTGATACACCCCATTGCACAAGTACAATCTGCGACTACATTGTAATAGGTCATCAATCTGCGACTTGTACAGCAGGCTTTAACTATACTCCTGCGGTAGGTCAAACAGTTAATTTCATGGACCATTCTTTAAGTAATCAGACCATTACTTCTTGGTCTTGGAATTTTGGAGATGGTAATACATCTACTTCTCCAAATCCATCACATACTTACGCTGATACAGGTATTTATAACGTCTGCTTAATAATTTCTGACATGCATGGCTTATGTGTCGATACTATTTGCCAAGTAATATCGGTAAATTCAACAGCTTCTACATGCAGCGCCGGATTTACTTTCATTGCTGATTCCATGGGCAATGTGCATCTAACAAATACTTCCACTGGTACTAATCCACACACAAATTTTCAATGGAGTTTTGGTGATGGGCATGGATCCTCCATGGAAAATCCTTTTCATACTTACCACCATCCCGGAACTTATTATGTATGCTTAACTCTCACTGATAGCACATGTACTGATACTTATTGTGATTCGATTGTAATTACACAGCCGATAATACATACGTGCAATGCAGATTTCCAATATCAGCAATCCAATCATTCAATCAATTTCCATAACATGTCCTCAGGACATTTCCTCAATTATAATTGGGATTTTGGAGACGGAAATAGTTCGCATATGAGCAATCCCAGTCATCAGTATGCCGATACGGGGCATTTTGTAGTTTGCTTGTATGTAAGTAGTCCTCATTGTAGCGATACTATTTGCCAAACAATATATGTTGCTCAGGTAAATCATTGCCAAGCTTCTTTCACATTATCAACGGATACTACAACTGGAGCAATAATCTTTACAAATACTTCATCGATTGCTGCCACTGATTTCCTTTGGACATTTGGAGATGGAGACTCCTCTACTTTACAAAACCCTTCACATATCTACACAACTCCTGGTCATTATACTGTTTGTTTATTTATCACTGATAGTGTTTCTGGTTGTTCAACTCATAGTTGCTTTTTATTTCACACTCATCATCCGCCACATCACCTTGCTTTGTCTTTAACTTTATTATCTGATGAAAATCCAACTACTGACATAGAACAAATCCATTCAGAATTCAACTTGAATGTGTATCCTAATCCGCTTTCATATTACACAACTATTGAATATACATTAAAGCAGCAGTCAAATGTGAAACTGGAATTGTATAATGTGCTTGGAGAAAATGTGCTTTCTACTATATCTAAGACTCAATCTTCAGGACAACATCAAGAGCAATTTAACGTAAGCAATATTGCAGAAGGTACTTATATATTGAAATTATCAATAGATAAACAGGCAGCATTAAGTAAAATTATTATCTTGAGATAAATTTCCTTAAAATATAAATAGAAATCCGGTACACAATTCTGCCGGATTTTTATTTATGACATTTAGGATGCATTGTAGCCTATTCTGTTAAGTTGATTTTCTAATTTTATTCGGCAATGCATTAAATCAAGGTAAAACATCTTCAACATGTCATTGAATACTTTTTTAAATTAACTTAGATACTCTTTTATCAAAGTATCAACCAAATCATGCCTGCAAAAAGCAACGACCCCTTACACGGTATCACCCTTGAAACCATTGTCAACAAACTTGTAGAGCATTACGGTTGGGAAGAACTCGGTAACATTATTCCGATAAATTGTTTCAGAAGCAACCCTAGCATTAAATCGAGCCTTACGTTTTTACGAAAAACGCCTTGGGCGAGATTAAAGGTCGAAGCACTTTATATAGAACTAATAACGAATAACTAATAACGAATAATGGGCGGTTTAGAAAGGGCTTGCTTATTGAAAGGGGAATTGAATTTAAACTGGGATAGTGAAAAGTGAAAAACGAATAGTGAAAAACGAAATGCACTTGCAAAGCCGTTTGACATTGCAAAGTACCCCATTATTCACTATTCGTTATTCGTTATTCGTTACTGAATGATGATCCGTTCCGTTTTCAACAACCTCCCATCAGTTATGAGTTTGTAAAAATAAATTCCCGGAGAAAATTTGTTAATGTCCATAACCATTTGTTGAGCCTTGCTGAAAGATGAAGTAGCTACCATTTTACCGGTGATATCGTATAACTGCACTGTTACAGAATTGAATTGTTTGCTAAGGTCAAAGTGTATAATTTCTGTAGCCGGATTCGGATAAACATTTGCTGTCGAATTTTCAACTTCGTTTACAGCGGTAGTAGAGCCTGCAGTAATATAATTTGAAAGACTCAGGTAGTAGACGTTGCCTCCATTTCCACCAGCTTCATCACCGATATAAATTTCATTGTTACTTGTAAATGCAACAGCTTCCTTTTGAGTCCAGCCACCACTGATGTTTACTTGTGTGTGATCACCACCAAAAAAGTCGGAGCCTGTGAAGTTTTTGAAAATATGAATCCGAGTATTTGACATTAGCAACATTGCATCACCACTCGGGCTCACATCTGCTGCTGTTGTGCGGTCGTTTGTATAAAAGCTATCAACTAAGTTTGCAACTTTCGTTCCTGCATTTTCAGAAAGTGAATACATCTTTGTATATCCGATCGCAGATCCATCTGCTTTTGTAAACAAATACAAACGACCGTTGAAATGCAAAAATGCTTCAACATCAAAATTCATCCATGACGATGGAAAATCTGTCTGATCAGAAAATGTAAATTCAATGATCTCCAGAGTTACTGTTGTTGTTGATGAGTTCGGATATGGAATTTTATAGATTCGCAAATTTGTTCTATCGCAATTATTGTTTCCAAAATCACCGATAAACAGATGATCTCTGTTCGCATCATGCGTCAGATCTTCCCAATCGTAATTCGTAGCTCCGGTAATAGTAAGTGTTTGTTGTAATGAACCTGTCATTCCGACCTTATACAAACGGTTATCCCCAAATCCATCGTTATGCGTCCAGAAAGAAGCATTGCCATTGAAGTCCAGACCTGAACATTCATTGACTGTTGACGGAAGCGACCCTTTAACAGTCGCAGTAATTGCTTGTGACGCATTGATAGTCAAGCACAAAGCAAAGCCTAGAAGAATCCGAAATGGATTTTTTGAAAGTATGTTTCCCATTATTTATAGTGGTTGTAGTAAGACTCCCGATTCCCCTCGGGAGATACTGCAATTTAAAGCGCTGCAAAGATAAAAATATTGTAATACGATGACTTCCTTACAATTATGAGGTTTTTAACAGTTTTTCCACATTTTCGGTACTTGGCCGCTTTGATTGTTCGATTTTGTTAAAAAAACCTAATTTTCTATTTTGGAGGAAATATGAAGTTAGTCTTATTTCATTATTTTTCTACCTTCGCAGGCACTCAAATTTCTTTGATTCTATGAATTACCAGCGCATTAATAATGTAGTAGGTTGGATTGCTTTCCTGATCGCCTCTTTTACTTTCATTTCAACCATCGAACCGACCGGAAGTTTCTGGGATTGTGGTGAGTTCATTGCAACAGCACATAAACTTGAAGTTGGTCACCCACCAGGTGCACCATTCTTTTTGATGCTTGCAAGAGTATTCATTCTTTTCGCAGGCGATGATGTTTCCAAAATTCCAATAATGGTGAACATTCTCTCAGCATTGATGAGTGCGTTCACAATATTATTTTTATTCTGGACAATTACTGCTCTTTCAAAAAAGCTTCTATTAAAGCAAGCTGCTGAACTTACAACAGATAAAATAATTGCAATCATGGGAGCCGGATTAGTAGGTGCCTTATCCTATACTTTCAGCGATTCATTCTGGTTCTCTGCTGTAGAAGGTGAAGTTTATGCAAGTTCATCTTTCTTTACTGCAATCGTAGTATGGGCAATGTTCAAATGGGAAAATGCATCTGAAGAACCACACAATTTACGTTGGTTGATTCTTATCGCATATTTAATGGGTCTGAGTATCGGAGTCCATTTATTGAACTTACTTACTATTCCTGCTCTTGCATTCGTTTATTATTTCAAACGTTATACCGTTTCTACAAAAGGAATTATTTACACCGCAATAATTGGAACAGCTATCTTAGCATTCATTCAGTATGGAATCATTCTTGAAATGATCACACTTGCAGGTTCTATCGATTATTTATTTGTGAATGGATTAGGAATGCCTTTCGGAACAGGTATCATTCTATACAGTATAGCAATCATTACATTTTTATTCTGGGCGTATCGTTATACGCGCAGAAAAGATATGCCCGTATGGAATACTGCAGTTCTTTGCGTATCATTTATCCTGATCGGTTACTCTACGTTTGCGCAGATCGTAATTCGTTCAAATGCTAATCCGCCGTTAGATGAAAATAATCCTGAAAACGTTTTCAACTTTATTTCTTACCTGAAGCGTGAACAATACGGAGAGCGTCCGCTTTTTATGGGACAATTCTATAATGCAAAAGTTGTTGATCAGAAAGAAGGCGACATGAATTATGCAAAAGTTGATGATGCAGATAAGTATGTAGAAGCCGGCCGCAAGATCATTCCAGTATATGAAGCTGATAAAATCACTCCATTCCCACGGATGTGGAGCAATCAGCCAAATCACGTTAATGAATATAAGAAATGGGCAGATATCAAAGGTGAACGAACTCCGACTTTTGGAGAAAATCTAAAGTTCTTCTTTGTCTATCAGCTAGGCGAAATGTATTGGCGGTATTTCATGTGGAATTTCGTTGGCCGACAAAATGATCTTCAGGGTCCGGGAGGAATTACAAAAGGAAACTGGATCAGCGGTATCAAAGCTGTTGATGAATTCCGTTTAGGTCCGCAGGATAAAATTCCGGACGGAATGAAGAACAACAAAGCAAGAAATACAATGTTCTTCCTTCCGTTTATATTGGGGATCATCGGTATGATCTATCATTATTCTCGTGACAATAAAGACGCATGGGTGGTGATGCTACTATTCTTCTTTACTGGAATAGCAATTGTGATCTATCTGAATGGTACTCCACAACAACCACGTGAACGTGATTATGCCTACTCCGGATCCTTTTATGCTTTTGCTATGTGGATTGGTATTGGTGTTCTTTCTATCTATGAATTTCTCAAGAAGAAGATCAACGGCAGTACATCGGCCGGTATTGCTACATTGATCTGTCTTGTTGCAGTTCCATTTGTAATGGTAAAAGCTGAATGGGATGATCACGATCGTTCGAATCGTTTTACTTCACGTGACTTCGCAACAGATTACCTGAACTCATGTGAAAAAAATGCCATCATCTTTACAAATGGTGATAACGATACATTCCCATTATGGTACGCACAGGAAGTTGAAGGAGTACGAACAGATGTTCGTGTCGTAAATTTAAGTCTTCTCAATACTGATTGGTATATAGATCAGTTGAAACATAAATACTACGACTCAGAACCGATTGACATTTCCTGGACATCCGATAAATACAATTTAGGAAAACGCGACTATCTTCCATATTACGACAGAGGTGTAAAAGGATCTGTGGAACTTAAAGAATTGGTAGAATTCATGGGAAGTGATAAAGCAGAAGCTAAAGCGAGAACGAATAGTGGTGAAGAGATCAATTATTTCCCTACTAAGAATATTCGTTTAACAATTGATTCAGCAGAAGTAATGGCTAACGGTGTTGTTTCGCCGGAAAATGCAGGTAAGATCGTAAAGACAATGGAATGGTCAATTGGCGGAAACTATCTGATGAAAAATGATCTGATGATCCTTAACATCCTTGCAAATAACAAATGGAAACGTCCAATCTATTTTGCAACGACAGTTGGTTCTGACAATTATCTGAATCTTGAACCATACTTCCAGTTAGAAGGACTAGCGTATCGCGTTGTTCCAATCAGGACAGAAGTTGCACAACAGGAAATAGTTCCGGGTCGTGTTGAAACTGAAAAGATGTATAACAACGTCATGAATAAATTCAAGTTCGGAAACATGAATGATCCAAATGTATATCTGGATGAGAATAATTTGAGAATGACGACCAACTTCAGGATTAACTTCTCACGTTTAGCTGAGGAGTTGTTAAACGAAGGCAAACGAGATTCAGCGATTAAAGTATTGGATAAATGTCTGGAAGTTATGCCTGACAAAACCATTCCATATAATTACTTCATGGCAAAAGTTGCTGAACTGTATTATCGTGCTGCAGGAGTAATGAACAGACCGAATGCACCACTTACTATCAACGATGTTGAAATGCCGAATAAGAATGAACTTGTTGCAAAAGGAAATGCAATCACAGAACGCTTACTTGCAATCTACGGCGATAATATGGAGTACTATGAAAGTCTGAAAGGAACAAAATACTTCAAACTTGTAGATGCTGAAATGAATCAGGCTTTGTATATTTTACAAGCTATGTCACAAACAATGAAACAAACTGACCAGAAAGCATTAGCAGAAAAGGCAGAGAAAGCATTTGTTGATGCTGTCTCCAAAGCCGGAATGTAAGTCTTAACAATAGAAAAAAAAAGCCGGTCTTTCGAAAGAGAGACCGGCTTTTTTTGGCCGAATTTATTTCCCGCAGATCAACGCAGAAAAATACGCAGATAAGGCGCAGATTCTGTGTAGCGCTTTGCAAACAGATCTTATAATAATTTGAATTGAAAAAAGTTGCTTAATTTAAGTAAAACAGATCTGCGCCTTATCTGCGTATTTATCCGCGGTATCTGCGGGAGAAATATTTTGATTAAAAATTGTACCTTGCTAATTCATTATTCACTATTCACTATTAAGTGTCAACGCTCCTAGCTTCCCTTACAAAAAACCTCGTCTGGTCTGTCAAAACAGACAAGCGGGAAGTGTTTCTGACATTTGATGACGGACCGATTCCAGTTGTAACGCCATGGGTACTTGAAACTCTGGAAAAGTATAGTGCAAAAGCAACATTTTTTTGTGTGGGTGATAATGTGAAAAAAAATCAGGATGTCTATAAAATGATTCTCGAAAATAGTCACAAGATCGGTAACCACACAATGAATCATTTGAACGGCTGGACTAACTTCAACAAGACCTATTTTGAGAACATTGAAAAATGTGATAAGTTGATTCATTCCAATTTGTTTCGTCCACCATACGGAAAAATAAAACCTACACAAATTTCCTACTTGAAAAACAAGTACAAAATAATAATGTGGGATGTGCTGACAAAAGACTACGACGATAGCAATTCCGGAGAATATTGTTTTGAAAGAGTAAAGAAGAATAGCAAGCAAGGTTCGATCATCGTTTTTCACGACAGCTTGAAAGCTGAAAAGAGATTGCGCTATGCTCTTCCTAAAAGTCTGGATTACTTATCGAAAGAAGGATACACCTTTTCTGCACTTCTATGAAAAAAATAATTTTGATCATTTATTTTTTAATATTGTTAGTGATACTTTCATCAACAGTAGTAGCACAGGACAGTCGAGGTACGATTGGTGTTGGAATATCCGGTGGGGCTATGAACTACCAGGGTGATCTGGACGATAATTTCACTCTTGTTTTTACCCGGCCGGCATTTGGCTTACATGCTATCTTCGTTGTCTTTCCGAGAATACATTTTCGTATAGCTGCACTTCATGGAAGTATAGCAGCCAGTGATGCACAAGCAAATTTTACAAATAATGGCAAAAGAAATTTAAGTTTC
>JAYUWA010000141.1:0-2206 GCA_043753795.1 Bacteroidota bacterium
TACTTCAGCAGTTGCTCCGGATCCGGCAGTATTTTTAGGAGATCTTACTCTTGATCCGGCATGTACATTCACGGGTACTTCAATTCCGGTAGTTGTTTATGATGGAACTGATCCTTCTTGTGTATTAAGTGTTTCCAACATTGATATGCCACAGATCGCTTTATATTCAAATCAGCAGGATGCAAACACAATTGCACTTACTATGAATGCTGTTACTCAAGGAAAAGCAATCATTTCTATGTTTGATATTTCAGGTCGTCTTGTAAATACTCAAACTGTTTATGTTTCTAAAGGTTCAAATCGTGAAATGATCAACGTTGCAAATCTTGCATCAGGTACATACATGATCAAAGCTGAATTCAACGGAACTCAAGCTCAGACTAAAGTTGTGAAATTCTAATCGCACTTTTCTGATAATATTAAAAGTCCCGCCAACCAGCGGGACTTTTTTTTTGATTGACTTGTTCAACATTTTATTACTTTAGAAGTAGATTTTTAGAAAGTACAATACAGTAAAATGAAAATGATCTTCCGCGAAGCAAACGTAAAGGACATACCACAAATTCAGATTGTAAGACATTTGGTAAAAGAAAATGTCTTGTCTGATCCTTCATTAGTAACTGATAAAGATTGTGAAGAATATCTATCCTCTCGAGGTAAAGGTTGGGTATGTGAAATCAATTCAAAGATTGCCGGCTTCGCTATCGCTGATCTGAAAGAAAAAAACATCTGGGCATTATTTATTGATCCGTTACATGAGCGAAAAGGAATAGGGAAACAACTTCATGATCTGATGGTTGACTGGTATTTTTCGGAAACAGATCATCCGGTTTGGTTAAGTACAGATTCGGGAACAAGAGCGGAGTTGTTTTATAGAAAAGCAGGGTGGAAGGAAACCGGTATTTACGGAAAGAGAGAAATAAAATTTGAAATGACAAAGGAAGGATGGACACTTGAGAAAAGTAGGTCATTGAATGTTCAATCTGCATATGATCAGTGGTCCCAAACATATGATGATGTCATTAACCGGACACGAGATCTTGAAGGAAACGTGTTGCGAAAACTTTTATCAGGACGAAGCTTTAACAATTGTCTGGAGATCGGATGTGGGACTGGAAAGAACACTTCCTGGCTAGTTGAAAACTGCGAATCGATCGTTGCAGTAGATCTTTCAGATGAAATGTTGTCGATCGCCAAAGCAAAGATAAATTCAGCTAAAGTTAAATTTGTTCAAGCAGACATCAGTGCAGAATGGAATTTTACCAATGAAACTTTTGATCTGATCACTTTTAGTCTGGTACTTGAACATATCAAAGATCTTGATCATATATTCACGGAGGTTTCAAAAAAATTGAATGTATCGGGAATTGTATATGTAGGAGAACTTCATCCTTTCAAACAGTATTCAGGAAGTAAAGCGAGATTTGAAACTGAAGCCGGCATGCAAGTTGTGGATTGTTTCAATCATCATATTTCAGATTTTACAAATGCTGCAATTCGTTCAGGATTCGAAATAGAAGTATTGAAGGAATATTTTGACGAAAATGAAAAAAATCAAATACCAAGAATTCTGGCAATACTATTTAGAAGAAAGGGAAAACTGTAAATGAAAAAATGGAAGGAGCATTTACCTGTACAATGAAGTCTGCTATAATTATTGTTTTTGTTTTCTGCTTTCACATCTCATCTGGTCAGGATAATTCCTCCTTTTGCAAAGCCGTTCAGAATGAGAAATTCGGTAAAGTTGAACGCAAGTTAAAACGAATGATCAAAAAAATTCCTGAATCCCGTGACTACACCGATACAATTTCATCCGAACCCAGGATGGAAGAGAATATTGAAAGTTTAACTCAATGGTTCAAAGGCTTACCATGCATAGAAGATGCTTTTCAGGATAAATGTCAGATGAAAATTGCAATCTATCCCGGTTGGTCAATAATAGGCGTGAAGTTCAAAACGAATTCAGGAATTTTCGAAAAATGTTTTAGTATCCAGCATGGCACCACAGGCGCCACCAATTTTTTCGGCTGGCGCCCCAAAACCGGAAGAATGAAAAACAAACTTGTCTACAAAAAGATGTATGACTGTCCGGGGTTCGTGGCAGAGCAAAAGAAAAACTGCAATTCTAAGTGAGTGAATAACGAATAACTAACCCGTTGTTCGAAATTATTGCCCCTCGACTTCGCTCGGGGACCGTCTTATAAGT
>JAYUWA010000142.1:0-6862 GCA_043753795.1 Bacteroidota bacterium
GGAATTTTCTTCGCAAAAAATTCACACATATCTGCCCAAAACCCACGGTCCCTGAGCGAAGTCGAAGGGCGAACGTTTTGAATTTCGAACAACGGGTTAGTTATTAGTAATTTGAAAAAGGCTCATTTACTGTCCGTACGTAATTAAGTACTTGTTTTTCTATTTTCTATTTTCTTGTTTTCTAATCTCAAATCTCTAATTACTAATCTCTGAATTCTAATCGCCATAATTCAACTTACTATTCCTATAACTAAACCCAAAATAAATCACAAGTCCTACTGCCAGCCAAATGGTGAAGCCTACCCAGTTTCTGAGACCTAGTTCGCTCATCATGTAGAGGCAACTTATCAAGCCTAATACGGGGATCAGTGACATCTTATGTTTGAATGCTAAGTAGGCAAGGTATAGACAAATGATCAGAAAGATCCATGTCGGAATTTTGTGTTTGAAGACATCCCAGCCTGTGTCGAATTTTTTTTCTTCTGCAATTGGTAAATTTCCCAGTGTTGCTAAATATGTTTCTTCGTCTAGCGAGTTTAGATAGGTATCCAGTTCAGATGCGGATTCAATAAATTTTTCTGAATTGGTTTCAAGCATTTGTTGACGGATCATACTCGCCTCTGATGGTGTTAATCGTGTCATCAGGTCATCAACTCCTACTGCCTTCGTTTCATTTCTGAAAAAATTCAGTGTGTTCTCTTTGTTGTACTGTAACGAAAGAAAAATCGCGAGAACAATCATTGCCGGAAAAATGTATTTCGCATTCACATACGGAGTTTTAAATTTTCCCCGTGGAGAATCTTTTATCATGTCCAATCTGAGTACACCTGCACAAACCAATACAAAAGCGAAGAGTGTCCCAATACTGCAAAGATCAGTAACCCAGGTCAGGTTCATAAACAAAGCCGGTATTGCTACGACGAATCCGGTTACTATCGTGGCAAAAGAAGGTGTCTTGTATTTTGGATGAATGGTTGCGAATTTTTTTGGAAGCAATCCGTCACGACTCATACTCATCCAGATTCTTGGTTGTCCTAATTGAAAAACAAGCAACACACTTGCCATTGCAACAATTGCGCTGACGCCAATCAAGGCCGAGATCCATTTCATGTCCAATTGCAGGAATACAAATGCCAGCGGATCACCGACTCCAAGTTCACTGTAATTCACCATTCCTGTTAACACGAGTGCAATTGCAACATAAAGAATTGTGCAAATAATAATTGCCCACATCATTCCACGCGGCAGATCACGTTGTGGATTTTTACATTCTTCGGCAGTGGTACTTATGGCATCAAATCCGATGTATGCAAAGAAAACTGCCGACACGCCTTTTAAAACACCACCAATTCCATTCGGCAAAAACGGATGCCAGTTATCTGTGTTTACATAAAAAGCTCCAAGTACAATGACAAATAGCACAACCAGTACTTTTACGATCACCATTGCATTTCCGGCATTCCGCGACTCTTTCATGCCGCGATAGACCAAAGCTGTGATCAATACAATTATCAAAAGTGCAGGTAGATCTGCAACAATGTGCAAGCCGAATAACGTAGGAGAATTCTGCCACGCCAAATATGCGTCTTTAATCGGTGCATCAAGATTCTCAAACGATTTTCCGCTGGCCATTAATGATTCCGCTACACGATGTCCTTTTGAGGCAGAAAGAAAGTCCATCGTCATCCATTCGGGTAAGTGAACTCCTGCACTGGACATCAATCCGGTGAAGTAATCAGACCATGAAATTGCTACCGTAATATTTCCAATTCCATATTCCATGATCAATGCCCATCCGATGATCCATGCGATCAGTTCTCCAAAAGCTACGTAGCTATAAGTGTATGCGCTTCCGGATACAGGAACCATGGATGCAAATTCTGCATAAGCAAAAGCAGCAAAGCCACATGCTATAGCTGTAAAAATAAAAAGTAAAACAACACCCGGACCGCCGGCAGCACTGGCATTTCCTATTGTGCTGAAAATTCCGGCGCCTACAATTGCTGCAATACCTAAAGCAGTAAGATCGCGGACACCGAGATGTCTGGATAATGAACTGTGCTCACTATTACTTTCTGATTGTTCAAGGATTTTTGAAACAGATTTTTTTCTGAATAAGTTCATTTTTCAATATTAGTGAATATTTTGGATTTTGCCGAAAGGCAAACCATAACAAATCCAATGAAGGGAAGTGCCGGAATCTTATACCTTACAATTGCACCTAATACTGGTGTCGTCAAACCGATAAGAATATAAAGCGTAACTATAAAGAGGATTGCTGTCCATAAAAATCCACTTTCATTTTGAGTAGGTTTTCTGAAATTTATGATCGTTACTATTGTAATGAAAAAAAGAATACAATTTTCAAGTACCGATAAAAGAACCAATGGGTTTCCTTTTATGTCATTGAAAAAAGGCCGGAAGTAAGTGGTGCAAAATGCTTGGGGTACATTTTTCAAAACGCCCCAGGTATCCAGACCAAGTTTTGGGATATCAATCAAACTTTTACTTTCTACAGCATTTGCAAAACCGAAAAAGTTAAATTGTTTCCAATATAGCATTGCAGCCAGATTGTATTCAGGAAGTATTCTGTAAAAGTTAAAGGCAACTGTAAAAAAGAGAAGGTAAGCACTCAGTATATAAAGTGGTGCTTGCTTCAAGTTAAATTTTTTTATAGCCCACCATGTAACTAAGCCGGGAGCAAGTAATCCGATAATGTAAAATTTTGTGATGCTTAATAATCCGATCGACAAAAGCAGTGGAATCAGTCGTCTGTGTTGGTCAGGATTTTTCAAATAATGATAGTAATGATAAACGAATACGCCCATTCCAAACAACAGTAAACCATCTTTCAGTAGCCCCGAGCCCCAGAAAAGTGTTGAGGGAAGTAAAAAAGTATAGATCAGTAATTCTCTTTTTCGTGACGGACATTCTTTTTCAAATACTTTATATAAGCAAAACAAACCTATGAAAGAAAGGAAGTTAAGAAAGACAACATGGATATAATAAAAACCCAGGGAAAAGAAGTGAAAGAAGGCGTTCAAACGGATGATCGTTCTGTTGTCATTGAAGAGCAAACTTGTATTCAACCATGCATCCATTCTGATGTAATACGATCTAAGCTCTTCTGCTTCAGCATCGATACCACTAAACATCCTGAAGAAATCATAGGGTTGAGTCCAGATCGATTGAAACAAAATTGTACTATCATTAAAAAACTTGAAAGTATCTGTTGTCTTTGTATCTGTATAATGGTAGGTGTAGATCAGGCCTAGCACAATACCTGCAACAATTTTAAACAGAAACAAATAAGTAGGCCAGGAGGCAGGTATTCCATTCGATTTGAAAAAACTCCATTTTCGAATGATAAATACAAAGGCAGCAATGTAAGCACAAGTCAATAGGATGTGCATTCTGGTTTTTCGTCTTATTTTACTTGAAAGAAAGAGATTTTTTTTTGTTTTAGGAAATTTTTAATGTAAGATTCACTAAAAAAGAATCCTACCTTTGCGCTATCAAAAAACTACTCATGTCTGACGTACTTGAACAAGCCGTAACTGTTGAATCTGCAAAGGAATTAGGACTATTGCCTGAAGAATTTGAGAAGATAAAAGAATTTTTAGGCCGCACTCCAAACTTTACAGAATTAAGTATTTATAGTGTTATGTGGAGTGAACATTGTTCTTACAAAAATTCGATCATCTGGTTAAAATCATTGCCTAAGGATGGTCCACACATGCTAGCAGCAGCAGGTGCAGAAAATGCAGGATTGGTATCGATCGGTGACGGACTGGCATGTTGCTTCAAGATCGAATCACACAATCATCCATCTGCAATTGAGCCTTATCAGGGTGCAGCTACAGGAGTAGGTGGAATCAATCGTGATATTTTTACAATGGGTGCTCGCCCAATTGCTCAATTGAATTCGCTTCGCTTTGGTAATCCGGATCTTGAAAAAACTAAATGGTTACTACGTGGTGTTGTAAAAGGAATCGGTGACTATGGAAATGCCTTTGGTGTTCCAACTGTCGGTGGAGAATTATTTTTTGATGATTGCTACAATGTGAACCCATTGGTCAATGCAATGTCTGCCGGAATTGTTGAGGAAGGCAAAACTGTTTCAGCCACTTCTTACGGAATTGGAAATCCGGTTTTTATAGTTGGTTCTGCTACAGGAAAAGATGGAATTCATGGTGCTACTTTTGCCAGTGGGGATCTGCATGAAGATTCTGCAGAGGATCTGCCATCAGTTCAAGTTGGTGATCCATTCACTGAGAAATTATTGTTAGAAGCATCACTTGAAGTTATAAAAACCGGGGCAGTTATCGGAATGCAGGATATGGGTGCAGCCGGAATTATCTGTTCCACTTCTGAAATGTCTGCGAAAGGAAAACACGGAATGAATATTCATCTCGACAAAGTTCCGACCCGTCAGAAGAATATGCAATCATGGGAAATTCTTTTAAGCGAATCGCAAGAGAGAATGCTTATAGTAGTAAAAAAAGGAAGAGAAAAAGAAGTACTGAGTGTTTTTGATAAATGGGATTTAAATTGTGTTCAGATCGGTGAAGTTACATCAGGAACTCAATTGAAGTTTTATATGAATGCTGAATTGATCGCCAATGTTCCTGCCGACTCTCTTGTATTGGGCGGTGGAGCTCCGATCTATGAAAGAGAATATTCTGTGCCTGCATATTTTTACGAGAACAAAAGATTCAATATAGATTCACTTGAAGAACCGGAAGATCTGCGTCAGGTTGCAACTTTCCTCCTGGCACATCCTAACATTGCATCTAAAAAATGGGTGTCCACTCAATATGATTCAATGGTCGGCACAGTAAACATGAGTACGAATGCCCCAAGTGATGCAGCTATTGTCAATATCAGAGGCACTGAAAAGGCTATAGCACTAACAGTAGACTGCAATTCCAGATATGTTTATGCAGATCCGGAAATCGGAACATCTATAGCTGTTGCAGAAGCAGCAAGAAATATTGTCTGCAGCGGCGGGGAACCTTCGGCAATTACAAACTGTCTGAATTTTGGTAACCCGTACAACAAAGAAGTATACTGGCAATTTGTACAAGCCATAAAAGGCATGGGTAAAGCGTGCCGCAAGTTTCATACTCCTGTTACCGGTGGTAACGTTAGCTTTTATAATCAGTCGTCTGATGAAGGTCCTGTTTTCCCGACACCAACAATTGGTATGCTGGGAATTCTGGAAGACAAAAGGAACCGGATGACATTAGACTTTAAATATGCCGGTGATTATATTTTTATGATCGGTGAATCTAAGAATGATGTAAACAGTTCTGAATATCTGTATTCATTTCATAATATAAAAAAGTCACCCGCTCCATTCTTCGATTTGGATGTAGAATATAAATTGCAGAGTGTCATAAAGCATTTGATCAAAAAAGATTTTATCGAGTCAGCGCACGACGTGTCTGATGGCGGATTATACATTACCCTTGCAGAATCAGGAATGCCACGTGGATTAGGTTTTTCTATTGAAACAGATTTCGATGTTCGTGCTGATGCTTTCTTGTTTGGTGAAGCACAAAGCAGAGTAATTGTTTCAGTTCATCCCGACAAGATGGATAATTTCGTCGATTACCTTGCATCAGCAGATATTGAATTTTCAAATCTTGGAATGGTAACCGAAGGTGAGATCCTGATCGACGAAGAATCATTTGGAAGTATTGCCGAGGTAAAGGAGATCTATGAAAATGCTTTGGGAAATAGAATGAAAAGTGAAAAGTGAAAAATGGCGGTACCTTTAAAGGATGCCGCAATTTTTCACTTTTCACTTTTCACTTTTCGTTATTTGTTATTCGTTATTAGTTATTCGTTCCAATTAGGCGTTGCATCTGCATCAAATGCCGCTCTTCATGAGCAACAACAATTTCCATTGCATCTCTGAGTTTTAAGGTGAGAAGGCCGGCAACAGGACTTGTGATAATGATATTCTCAAAAGCAGGTTCGTTTAACTTCTTGAAGAGTGTGCACAGTTTCTCCTGGTGTGAAATAAATTCTTTTACGATAGTAACTCTGATAGCAGAACGCGAGGGTTGAAAAAGTTTTGGTGATTGAAATTTTTTGATAACAACAGGACCAAGAGTTTTGATCATTTGTTTGCCTGTATAATTTGTCAGTGGATTATTCTTTTCCCAAAAAGACATTCTGTGTTTTCCTGATAATACTGATTCAAACACAGCAAAATATTTTGAATTAGAAATTATAAGATGTTCAATACATTGTGCAATGCTCCAGGAGTCAGGATTAGGTTTCAAGTTAAGACGTGCTGCATCCAGCATTCCGAATTCATTTTCAACAGTCGCTGCAATTTCTGATAATTTTTGTGTGTAATTCATCGTACTTTCTTTCTTGTCAATGTGAAAACCACTACCGGTTCAGATCGATCTCCTGTTTTAAATTTATTACAAGTCGTTTTCTGAAAATAAATTTTTTCAAAGTAATACCGCCGTCAACTGCCGTATTCACAGTAGTTTTATTTCCGGCGAATAAGCTTAAGCCTTGTGGAAGAAAAGTTAATAGATCGGCCATAGAAAGATTCAATTGCATTGGTATCAGAATATCAGAATTTCCGGCAATCTTAATGGTTTTTGGAAGTAGAGTAGAGCCAATAAATTTATTGTCAACAGAAACATTTGTGTTGACATCTGTTATTCTCAATCCCCAGTTATTTGGATTGTGAATTTTCAGATCAAATTGAATTACCGGAGAATTGTTTTCAGATTTATAGGTTACGTTCTCTATGGATTTGAAATCGATGTTCTTTCTGGTTAAACATGAAGTGCAAAACAGAATAATAAATAAATAAAATAATTTTGTCATTGTC